>VEQC01000115.1 GCA_018883455.1 Limnohabitans sp.
GGGCGGCCCCGCTTGGCTCACCACTGACATGGTCTCGACCATCGCCATGCCCACAGCCGTCTCGCCCTTGAAATAACCGTCTAGAAGTCAAGCCCTGTATGCGCGATTACTCGCTCGCCTACCTCACGGTCAACCAATCCAGCGTGGCCGAGGCCTTTGCCATTGCCGCGCAATGGGGTTATGGCCATGTGGGGCTACGCCTCTTGCCCAATGGGCCCGGTGCCCCGCACCAGGCCTTCATTGAAGATCCGGTGGCCCGGCGCGAAGCCCTCGCCGCCCGGCGCGATTTACCCGTGGCGGTGTTTGACTTGGAGATCGTGCGCATTGGCGCCGAGTTTGATCCCCGCCGGTATGAGCCTTTGTTTGAAGCCGGTGCCGCCTTGGGTGCGCGCGCGGTGCTCGTGGCCGGTGACGACGACAACCCCGCCCGCCTGGCATCGCACTTCGCGGCGCTGTGCGACTGCATGCGCCCCTATGGTTTGACGGCCGATCTCGAGTTCATGCCTTGGACGGCGGTGCGCCATGCACGCGAGGCGCTGGCCATCGTGAATGCCGCGGGCACGCCAGCCAACGCCGGCATCTTGGTCGACGCGCTGCATGTGGGACGCTCGCAAACGCGCCTCGAAGACATCGCAAGCCTGCCGCGCGCGCTCCTGCACTACGCCCAGTGGTGCGATGCCGAGCCGGGCACGCACTTCAGCACCGAAGCGCTCATTCACACCGCGCGCGAAGAACGCCTGCCCCCAGGTGAGGGCGGCATCGATTTAACCGGCCTGGCGCGCGCGCTGCCCGCCGATCTGCCCATCAGCGTCGAAGTGCCGCACATGCGTCGCCAGCGTGAGATGGGCGACGCGGCCTGGGCCCGGCTGTGCTTAGAAGCCACCCGACGCCAGTTGGGGGAGGGCGCGTAGATGTCAGAGCAACTGGCGCAAGGACTGCGCGGTCTCGCGCAAGACGGGCAAGACGCGTTGCACCGCGTTGTCACTGCGCTCGTGCCCAATGGGCATGCTCACACTCAAGGCGGCCAGCACCTGCCCCTTGTGGTCGCGCAAGGGCACGGCCACGCCCCGGTAATCCAGATCGAGCTGGCGCTCGGACAAAAACCAGTCTTGCTCACGGGCGAGCTTCAACTCCCCGCGCACCCGAGCCGGATCGGTGATGGTGTACGAGCTGAACACCTGCAGGGGTTTGGCGAGCCACTCCTCCACCGCCTGCGGGTCTTGCAAGGCCATGAGCAACAGGCCCGCGGCCGTGGTGTGTGCGGGCACGCGCGCGCCCAACGCAAAGCTCGTGTTCATGCTGCGGTTTTGCCCGTTGCGCGCGACATAAACCACATCGAAGCCGTCGAGCACACTCACGAAGGAAATCTCCTGCGTGCCCATGGCCACGCGCTGCAGCGAGGGCTGTACCAAACGCGGCAAGCGGGCCGACTCCAAGTAGGCCTGCCCCAGACGCATCACCTTGGGCGTGAGCCAGAACAACTTGCCATCACTCGCGGCAAAACCCAAGTGCTGCAAGGTGAGCAAATAGCGCCTTGCGGCCGTGCGGGTCAAGCCCGCGCGTTGGCCCGCTTGCGTGGCGGTCTGACGCGAGTGCGCTTCGTCAAAGGTTTGAATGAGCGCGAGCCCCTTGTCCAATCCGGCAATCCAGTCGCGGGGCTGCAAAACGTCATGGGTTGTTGTCATACGGATCAGCCTTTGGTAATTACCCTGAATTCGTCCGATAATTGGACTATTTTGTGCGATTATCGCGCATTTGTGACCACTTGCTTCACGTTTCTGCCGCATTCCCTTCCACAATTCCGCACGCGAATGACGCCCTGCGTGTGGGCGAGATTTTTAACCCCAGTCCACACCGGACACATTCCCCCAAGGAGACACCCATGATCAACAAACGCAACACCCTCAAAGCGGTCGCCGCAGCGGCCGTCTTGGGACTCGCTGGCATCGCCCATGCCCAGCAAACCATCAAGATCGCCAACATTGTGGAGCTCTCGGGCCCTGGCACCACTGCGGGAACCTTGTTCAAAAACGGCGTGGAACTCGCGATCAAAGAGATCAATGAAAACGGCGGCATTCTGGGTCGCAAGATCGAGTCGACCACCGTGGACACCCAAACCAACCCCGGCATCGCCAAAGGCCTGACGCAAAAGGCGGTTGACGATGGCGTCTTCGCGATTTTTGGTCCGGTGTATTCCGGCTCCATCATGGTCTCCATGGCCGAATCGCGCCGTGGCGAAGTGCCCAACTTCACAGGGGGCGAAGCCGCTGCCATCACCGCCCAAGGCAACCCCTATGTGTTCCGTACCGCCTTTGGCCAGAGCATCTCTTTCCCCAAACTCGCCAAGTACATCCAGGCCAAAACCAAGACCTTGGCCGTGATCTACGTGAACAACGACTTTGGCAAGGGCGGACGCGACACGCTCACCAAACTGCTCGACGGCTCGGGCACCAAGATCGTGGCCGACATCTCCACGGATGCGGGCCAAGTCGATTTCTCCTCCGCCGTGCTCAAAGCCAAGCAGAGCAATGCGGACGCGATCTTTGCCTACACCAACGAAGAAGAGTCGGCCCGCCTCTTGCGCGAACTCAAGAAGCAGGGTTGGAACAAGCCCGTGATTGGCGAGACCACCTTGGTCGGCCAGAAAGTGATCGAGCTCGCCGGTGACGCCGCCAACGGCGCGGTCGCGCACGTGGGCCTCACGGTGGACGCACCGATCCCTGAAATGCTCAAGTTCAAGGCCAAGTACTACCAAGCCTACGGCAGCATCTCGGATCACAACGGCATCAAAGGCTACACCGGCATGTACGTGCTCAAAGCCGCCATTGAGAAAGTGGGCAAGTTCGACCGCAAGGCCGTGGCCCAAGCCATTCACGGTATCCAAATCAGCGCCAAGAAGAACCCCGGCGTGATCATGGACGTGAGCTTTGACAAGAACGGTGACCTCGACCGTGACAGCTTCCTCGTGGAAGTGAAGAACGGACGCCAGGTGGTGGTTGAGACCCTGCCGCCGCTGTCCAAAATGAAGTAATCCCCCCGTTCAATCGGGATCGATGAAGACCGGGGAGGGACGCTGGGCGTCCCTCCAGGGGGTCTCTTTTTTTCGCGCGCGGCAATAGGAGCCAGAGCCCATGACCGATTTTCTGCAACTCTTCTTCAGTGGCTTGGCCACCGGCAGCATTTATGCCTTGGCGGCGCTGGGCTTTACGCTGCTCTGGCAGGCCTCGGGCACGATCAACTTCGCGCAGGGCGAGTTCGTCATGCTGCCGGCCTTCATGATGATTCTGGGCATGGCCGCGGGCTTGCCCCTGTGGCTGGCGTTCATCGCGAGCATTGTGGGCTCCGTGTTGGTGCAGGGTTGGTTGTTCAAACACTTGGTGGTGGACCCGCTCTTTAAGTTTGGCATGATGCCCATCGTGGTGGCCACCATTGGCCTGTCCATCACCATGCGCAACGCTGTGCGCGCGGGCTATAGCGCCGAGCCGCAACCCTTTCCCTACCTCTTCCCCGATGAGGTCTACAACATCGCGGGCTTGAACATTTCCTCCACCGACATCGGCACCTTTGTGTTTGCCATGGTGCTGGTGCTGGGGGTGCAAGTCTTCCTCGCCAAAACCGTCACGGGACGCGCCATGCAGGCGGTGGCGCAAAACACCGAGAGCGCCACCGTGCTGGGCATCGATGTGCCACGCATGATTTTCTACACCTTCGCCATCAACGCCGTGCTCGCCGCTGCTGCGGCCATCTTGGTCACCCCGACCTACCTCGCCAAATTCGACATGGGCGCGTCGCTCGGCACCAAGGCCTTCTTTGCCGCCATCATCGGCGGATTCAACAACTCGCGGGGCGCGCTCTTGGGCGGCCTGATCGTGGGCGTGTGTGAGAACCTCGCGGGCGCCTACGTCTCCTCGGCTTACAAGGAAGCCGTGGCCCTGATCATCTTCATGGTCGTGATCCTCTTCAAACCCCAAGGTCTGCTGGGCCAAAAAACGGAGCGCAAGGTATGAACAAGATCGCGCTGGGTGCGGGGCTGCTGGGCCTCTTGGCCGTGGTGCTGCTGCCCACCCAACTCAAAAACCACGGCATCTACCTCTTCACCTATTGGCTTATCTACGTCATTGCCACCATGGGGCTGAACTTGACCGTGGGCTATGCGGGCCAGAAATCACTCGGCCACGCGGCCTTCTTTGGCATTGGCGCCTATACCGTGGCCATCGCCATGAAAGCGGGCTTGAGCTTCTGGCTGGGCTTGCCCATGGCCGCGCTGCTGTGCTTTGGCGTGGGCTTGGCGCTGGGCTTTCCGGCCCTGCGCGTGCAGACCATTTATTTGGCCTTTGCCACCTTGGGCTTTAACACCGCCGTATGGCTGGTCATGCGCAACGAGGAGTGGCTCACCGGGGGGACCTTTGGCATCAACAACATCGCCCGCCCCGAACTCTTTGGCGTGAGCTTCGATGGCAACCTGGCCTACTACTACTTCGTGCTCGCCTTTGCGCTGGTGCTCGGCCTCTTGCAGTGGGGCCTGCTGCGCTCGCCCTGGGGCAAGGCCTTCACCGCGTTGCGCGACAACCCCATCCGGGCCGAGAGCCTGGGCGTGGACACGCGCAGCTACACCCTCATGAGCTTTGCCATTGGCGCGGTCTACGCCGGCATCGCGGGCGCGCTCTTTGGCTCGCTCGTGCAGTTCATCGATCCCGCGCCCTTCACCGTCGAAGCCTCCATCATGATGTACCTCATGGTGGTGGTGGGCGGGCCGGGCTATTTCCTCGGGCCCTTGCTGGGCGCGGCCGTGGGCGTCATCTTGCCCGAGTGGCTGCGCTTTGCCCAAGCCTGGTACCTGCTGGTCTTTGGCCTGTCCGTCATGCTGCTCATGGTTTGGCTGCCCGATGGCTTGCTGAGCCTGCCAGACCGCCTCAAAGCCCGCCGCCAGGCCCGTGAAGCCTCGGCCGCGCGCGCCGCACAAGGAGTCAAGCCATGACCCAACCCCTGCTTCAAGTCTCTGATTTGCACAAAGCCTATGGCGCGATTCAGGCCGTGGGCGGCGTCTCCTTCGAGGTGTACCCCGGCGAGATCTTTGGCGTGATCGGCCCCAATGGCTCCGGCAAAACCACGCTCTTTAACAGCATGCTCGGGCAAATCACCCCGGACAGTGGCCGCATCATGCTCAACGGGAGGGACGTCTCTGGCCTCGGCCCCCTGGCCCTCAATCGCCTGGGCGTGGGGCGTACCTTCCAGACCCTGCAAGTCTTTGGCAAGATGAGCGTGCGCGACAACCTCATCGTGGCCGCGCAAGAGCACCAAGGCAATATGTGGAGCCGCATGTTCGCGCCCACCGACTCGGGCTTGGGCGCCAAGGCCGACGCCTTGATCGACCAGTTCCACATTCGCCACGTGGCCGACAAACGCGCGGGCGAGCTGAGCTATGGCCAACAAAAACTCGTGGACATCGCCATGGCCTTCATGAGCGAGCCCGACTTGGTGCTCTTGGACGAGCCCTGCGCGGGCGTCAACCCCTCGCTCGTGGGCGGCATCAGCCAGCTGCTCAAAGAACTCAACCAGACACGCAAAGGCTCCTTTGTCGTGATCGAACACAACATGGATTTCGTCATGGATCTCTGCCACCGCATCATGGTCATGGTCGAGGGCAAAGTCATGGCGATCGGCACCCCGGCTGAAATCCGGGCCAACAAACAGGTGCTCGACGCCTACCTGGGCAATTGAGGAGCGCACACATGGCCGACATCTGCATTCGCTTTGACGACGTGGTGGCTGGGTACAAGGATTTCATGATCCTCAACAACCTGAGCTTTGAAGTGCCGCGTGGCTCCATCACCTTGCTCATTGGCCCCAACGGGGCGGGCAAGTCCACCGTCCTCAAAACCCTCTTTGGCTTGCTCAAACCCCGCCAAGGACGCATCACCCTCAACGGGCAAGACGTCACAGGCGCGCACTCGCGCGACCTGCTCGCCCAAGGCATTGCCTTTGTGCCGCAGGGGCGCAACCTCTTTGGGCAGTTGAGCGTTTACGAGAACTTGGAACTCGGTGGCATCACCCTGGGCATGAAAACCACCCATGAGCGCATTCCCGAAGTGCTCGACTTCTTCCCCCGCGTGAAAGAGCGCCTGCACTCGGCGGCCGCCTCCCTCTCCGGCGGCGAACAAAAGCAACTCGAAATCGGACGCGCCCTCCTGCTGCGCCCGCAAGTGCTGCTCATTGACGAGCCCTCCATTGGCCTGTCCCCCTTGGTCGTGCAAGACGTCTTCAAACTCCTGCGCCGCCTGGCCGACCAAGGCACCACCGTCTTGATGGTCGAACAAAACGTCAAAAGCGCCCTCAAATACTCTGACGACGCCATCGCCCTCGAATCCGGCCGCCTCGTCCTGCACAAACCCGCCGCCGAAATCCTCGCCGACCCCAACATGGAACGCCTGTTCCTGGGTGGGGCGCATACGACGGCGGGGAGGTGAGGGGGGAGGCAGAGGGCATCAGGGCACAACGCCGGATGCTTTATGAAGCGTTACCCAAGTTTCGCGGGACTCCCCTGCCCATTGCGAAACACAGTCAAATCGCATAATTTTTCAAAAACAAAAAAATCCCCCATTTTGGGAATATTGGAGAGGAGGGAAGGCATGAATCCGGCCTGGAGAGCCAGGTGAAGGATGGAAATGAGTAAAAATTTAATAATTCTAAATAAATGACTTTATAATTTAATTTATACATATATGACTCATTTCTCAAAATGCCTCAACCATTCACGCAGGGTGCAATCGCATCCGAAGCCGAGCGTTACGGAAACCTTGGCGCACGGGAGGGGGGAGCCAATAGACCTCCCTCTGACGCTCTCGCGCTCGATGCAAATGAAAATTCCCTCAAGATTAGGGCGAGTGAGTACGTCCTGAAAGAAACCCATAACTACCAGCAGTCAATCATCAATTGCACCCAAGAATTAGATAACGCGGGAAACAGAGCTGCAGAAATTGCCCAACAAGTTGCGGCGATACAGGGTCCTCAAGGCCTGCAGCCCGTATTCGACAACGTCATTGCTATAAACAGCGATGAACTGCGCAGAGCATTCATTATTTCTAAAAAATCTTGAGCCTCACTGAATTACTTCAGGCACAGGCTCAATATTGAACAGCCTGCGCGATACCCCGACGACAAGTTATTGCATTTTGCTGGGGTCCTTGTCTTTGTCACCGTCGAAACAGCAATCAACACTTTTTTTTATGAAGGGGCGGGTGGTCTACTGGGGGGCGCAATCGTTGCATTAGGCGTGGCAGCCTTTAACATGGGAATTTCACTGTGGTTGGGTAATGGCTTTCGCTATCACAACTTGCCGGGGGGCAAAAATCAATTCATAGGGTGGTGCTCGATCATCGTATTCATGTGCATGGCGTTAAGCATGAATCTGATCTTTGCAACATTCAGAGTCCATTATGGCCAAATCACCGACAGCGGGAATTGGCAGCAACTCCGACAAGCCTTTTTCATCGCAGTTCAAGAGGCGTTCGGTGTTTTCTTATTGAGATTTCCGGACGTTGATTTCAATAGCTTTATTCTATTCTTCATCGGTTTGGGGTGTAGCGGATTTGCCTTTTACAAAGGCTACACCATTGACGATAAATATCCTGGGCATGGAGAGCTAGACAGGGAATTAAAAACGGCAGAGCAATCACTCCTCGCTCTTCAGAAACGTACACACGAAGAGTCGAGTGCAAATTTAAATCAAAAAATCGCAGAGATTCAAGCGCTCAGGGCAAGTCTGATTCAACTTGTGCCCACTTTGAATGCCATATGGGCAAAGGCAGAAAGATCGTATGCAATTTTTGCAACGAACATAGCCGCCATTCAGGGCGAATTGGATTTGGTCAGCAATGCCTATCGGGGTGCAAATAGAGACACTCGCACTGTTCCGGCTCCAGGATACTTTGGCAATCCGATCTCGGTCACTCCCGCTATGCAAGAGGAGCAGGCCTCATTAGAGGAAGTTCATTGTAGATATGTGACCAACCTTGAATCTACGCATCCCATAGTAGAAACGCAAACTGCAAGCCTAAATCAAGTATTGTTGGAAATGCATGTGAATGCTACAGCATTGCTAGCAGAATTTCCAGCTCGAATGACCGCCATTCAAGTAGAGGCCGAACAAGCCATAGCCAATGAAATTCCTCACAATCCTTTGCAGGTTCATGC
>VEQC01000315.1 GCA_018883455.1 Limnohabitans sp.
CCTGTGCCCAATGGAGTGAGCTGCTCAAAGAAGAGGAAGTGGCCTACTACATGGACAAGGCCTCGGTCATGCCCGTGCACGTCTCCCGTTACGTTTGGACGCTGGCGGACTTGAGCAAGGATGAGAAGTCCCCCACGGGTGATAACTACCGCTCCTCCATGGTGCGCTGGCGCGTTTACTGCAAGAGCGACACCATCATTCCCATTTCGGTGAGCTACTTTGAAAAGCCCATGGGCAAAGGGCGCGAAGTCACCAAGCAGGATGTGCAGGAATTTCGCACCCGTGAGACGCCCATTCGCCCCAACACCTACCTTGCGGCCCTGAAAAAAGAAGTCTGTGCGCCACGCGAATCCGCGGGCAGTTAAGCGCGGCTGACGCGCGCGCGTCAGCACCACCGCCCCTCGCTGCATTCATTCGCACCAACAATGGCTCGCCAAGGGGGCGGGCGATTCGTGCGCATTTTGGCGTTGTCTTTTGGGGTGATCACGGGCACGGCGCTGCAAGGCGTGCAGCCCGAGCCATGGCCACTGTCGGCTTTGGGGGGCGCAGCCTTGTTGCTCCTGTTCGGGGCCTGGGCGGATGGGCGTTGGGCCCCGCGCCCGCGTCAAGCCCTCTGGGTTTGGGCCTTGGCGAGTCTGCTCGCAGCCGCAGGCGTGAGCTGGCGCAGCCAACAGCAACTCGCTGGCGCTCTTGCCACCGCCATGGAGGGGCAGGTGGTTTGGCTCGAAGGTTGTGTGGACAGCCTGCCGCAAGGACAGCCCCCGGGTTGGCGACTCGAACTCGAAGTCACCCACTGGCGCGCCTTGCCGAACCAAACCCTCAGCGGCCCCCGCCCGACCCGCGTGTTGCTCACCGGCGGGTACGATCCCGAGAGCGAGGGCAGCGCTCCTGCCGCCGGGGAGTGCTGGGGTTTTGCGGCTCGCCTCAAAGCACCCCATGGCAACCGCAACCCGCATGGTTTTGATGCCGAACTCTGGCTCTAGGAGCGTGGCATCAGCGCCACCGCCAGCGGGCGCCGGGGCCGTCAATACCCCTCTCCCGTGCGCTTGACGCCAGCCCCCTCTTGGCCCATGGGGGTCTGGCGAGAGCGCGTGCGCCAGGCCATCCGCTCGGCCCTGGGCGAGCACCCGCAGACCGGCAGCGTGGTGGCCTTGCTTGTGGGCGATCAAGCCAGCTTATCGGCCCCGGCGTGGCACCTCTATCGCCAAACCGGCGTGGCCCACCTGATGTCCATCTCGGGCTTACACATCACGGGCTTGGCTTGGCTGGCCACCGCGTGCGTGGCGTGGTTGTGGCGCCGCAGTGACCGGGTGTCGGCTGCGCGGCCTTGGGCTTTGTATTGCCCCACGCCTTGGGTGGCGCCGTGGGCGGGGCTGGGTGTGGCAGGCCTCTACGCGGCGTTTAGCGGCTGGGGACTGCCCGCGCAGCGCACTTTGCTCATGCTGGCTCTGGCGCTGGGGCTCCAGGCCATGGGCAAGCAATGGCCAACCATGACGGGGCTTGTGTTCATTGCGGCGGTGTTGCTGAGCCTGGATCCCTGGGCCTTGTTTCAGGCTGGGTTTTGGCTGAGCTTTGGCGCCGTGGCCCTGCTCATGCTGGGGACGGCCCCCCCAGCCGCGAGCGCCGGACGCTGGGGCGTCGTTGAGCGCTTGGTGCGCGAACAAACCCTCATGAGCCTGGGGCTCGCGCCGCTCACCTTGGGTTTATTTCAGCAATTCTCGGTGGTGGGCTGGCTGGCCAACTTGATCGCGGTCCCTTGGGTCACTCTGGTGGTCACACCGCTTTGTTTGTTGGGGCTTGGGGTGTCGGGGTGTTGGTGGGCGGCGGCCACGGCCCTTGAAGCGCTCACGGCGGGCTTGGGGCTGTTGGCCCGGTGGCCGCTGGCCGTTGC
>VEQC01000316.1 GCA_018883455.1 Limnohabitans sp.
GCCGGCTCGGCAATGCCCCCCACCACTTGGCTAAAGCCGCCGTCCACATAGGTGATCTCGGCGGTCACACCGGCGGCCAAGTCCGAGAGCAAGAAGGCGGCGACGTTGCCCACGTCTTCGATGGTCACATTGCGGCGAATGGGCGCAGTTTCGGCCACCACCGACAAAATCTTGCCAAAGCCCTTGATGCCGCTGGCGGCCAGGGTCTTGATGGGCCCGGCGCTGATGCCGTTGGCACGCAGGCCACGACCTTGGGAGCCCAGGGATTCAGCCAAATAGCGCACCGAGGCCTCCAGGCTGGCTTTGGCCAAGCCCATGGTGTTGTAGTTGGGGACATGGCGGATGGCGCCCAGGTAGGTGAGGGTGAGCAGGGCCGCGTTGTCGTTGAGGTGGGGCAGGGCGGCCTTGGCCATGGCGGGGAAGCTGTAGGCACTGATGTCGTGGGCGATTTGGAAGGCTTCGCGCGAGAGGCCGTCGAGGAAGTCGCCGGCAATAGCCTCACGGGGGGCATAGCCAATGCTGTGGACAAACCCGTCGAACTTTCCCCATTGGGCAGTCAAGTCTTGGAACAATCGGTCGATTTGTGTATCGTCGCCGACGTCGCACTCAAAGACCCGGTCGGATTCGAAATCGGCGGCAAACTCACGGATGCGGTCCTTGAAGCGTTCGCCCACGTAGCTAAAGGCCAGTTCCGCCCCCTGGGCGTGACAGGCTTTGGCGATGCCGTAGGCAATCGAGCGGTTTGAGAGCACGCCCGTGATGAGCAGTTTCTTGCCAGTGAGAAATCCGGTTTTTGTGGTCATGGCGGGAACTCCAAGAAAAATCAAGCAGAATTGTCGCATGCGGGCCTGGTGTTTATTTTTGTTGAGCCTATGGGTCGCCCCGGCGTGGGCGGCGCATGCCTATGCCCAGTTCGGTGACGCCAAGTACCCCCCGGGCTTTCGGCATTTTGAATATGTGAACCCCTCGGCGGCCAAGGGCGGCGAGATGGTGTTGGTGCCGCCCAGCCGGCTCTCGAGCTTTGACAAATACAACCCCTTCACCCTCAAAGGCAATGCGGCCCCGGGCTTGAACCAACTGGTGTTTGAATCCCTGCTCACCGGCACCCTGGATGAGCCCACCACCGCCTATGGGCTGTTGGCCGAGGACGTGCAAGTCGCCAAGGACGGGCGCTCGGTGGTCTTCCGCTTGCGCACGCAGGCCCAGTTCTCCAACGGCGATCCGGTGGAGGCCGCCGATGTCAAACATTCCTTTGACAGCCTCGTGAGCAAGCTGGCCGCGCCGCAGTTTCGCACCCTCTATGCCGAGGTGGCCGCAGCCAGTGTGATCGACGGGCACACCATCCGTTTTGATTTTCGGCGTGCCAACCCGGAGTTGCCCCTCATCGTGGGGGGGATGCCCGTCTTCAGCCGCAAGTGGGGCCAGGAAAACGGCCAACCCAAGCCCTTTGACAAGATCGTCACCGACATCCCCATCGGCAGCGGCCCCTATCGCATTGGTCCGGTGGCCTTTGGGCGTGACATCACTTACGAGCGCAACCCCCAGTACTGGGCGCGTGATCTCAATGTGCGCCGCGGCATGTTCAACTTTGACCGCATCACTTACCGCCTCTACAAGGACAACACCGCGCAGTTGGAAGGCTTCAAGGCGGGGGAGTTTGACTTCATTCAGGCGTTCATCGCCCGCGAATGGGCCCGGGCATACCGTGGCCGCGCCTTTGATCGGGGTGATTTGATCAAGCGCGAGTTGACCCACGGCAACGCGGGCGATTTCCAGGGCTTTCTCATCAACACCCGCTTGCCCAAATTCAAGGACGTGCGGGTGCGCGAGGCGATTGGCTTGGCCATGGACTTTGAGTGGATGAACCGCCAGCTCTTCTACAA
>VEQC01000317.1 GCA_018883455.1 Limnohabitans sp.
GGCAAGGCCGGTGTGGCCATCGACTCAGTGGAGGACATGAAGATCCTCTTCGATGGCATTCCGCTCGACAAAGTCTCCGTCTCCATGACCATGAACGGCGCGGTGCTGCCCGTGCTCGCCGGCTACGTGGTGGCCGCCGAAGAGCAGGGGGTGAGCCAGGACAAGCTCTCGGGCACGATCCAGAACGACATCCTCAAAGAGTTCATGGTGCGCAACACCTACATCTACCCGCCTGAGCCCAGCATGCGCATCATCGGGGACATCATCGAGTACACCGCGAAGAACATGCCCAAGTTCAACTCGATCTCGATCTCGGGCTACCACATGCAAGAAGCCGGGGCCAACCAAGCGCTGGAGATGGCTTTCACCCTCGCCGACGGCAAGGAGTACGTGAAGACCGCCATCGCCAAAGGCATGGACGTGGACGACTTCGCCGGCCGCCTCTCCTTCTTCTGGGCGGTGGGCATGAACTTCTACCTCGAAATCGCCAAAATGCGCGCCGCGCGCCTGCTCTGGTGTCGCATCATGAAGGGCTTTGGCGCGAAGAACCCCAAGAGCCTCATGCTGCGCACGCACAGCCAGACCTCGGGCTGGTCGCTCACCGAGCAAGACCCCTACAACAACGTCGTGCGCACCACCATCGAGGCCATGGCCGCGGTGTTTGGCGGCACGCAATCCCTGCACACCAACTCGCTCGACGAGGCCATCGCCCTGCCCACCGAGTTCAGCGCCCGCATCGCGCGCAACACCCAGCTCATCATTCAGGAAGAGACGCACATCACCAACGTGATCGACCCTTGGGCAGGCTCCTACATGATGGAGAAGCTCACCCAAGACATGGCGGATGCAGCGTGGCAGATCATTGAAGAGGTCGATGCCCTGGGCGGCATGACCAAGGCCGTCGACAGTGGCTGGGCCAAGCTCAAGATTGAAGCGGCCGCAGCCGAGAAGCAGGCCCGCATCGACTCGGGCAAAGACGTCATCGTGGGCGTCAACAAATACAAACTGGCCAAGGAAGACCCAGTCCAGATTTTGGAAGTTGACAACGTCAAGGTGCGCGAATCGCAAATCGCGCGCTTGCAAGCCATCCGCGCGCGCCGCGACGCGGCGGCCGTGCAAAAGGCGTTGGCCGCGCTCACGCAGGCGGCCGAATCGGGCCAGGGCAACCTGCTCGACCTCTCCATCCAGGCCATCCGTTTGCGCGCCACGGTCGGGGAGGTGAGCGATGCCTTGGAGCAAGTCTTTGGGCGCCACCGCGCCGATACACAAAAGGTGACCGGGGTGTACGCAGCCGCATACGACAGTGCCGAGGGCTGGGAGCAGCTCAAAAAGGAAATTGCCGAGTTCGCGCAGCAGCAGGGCCGCCGCCCGCGCGTGATGATCGCCAAGCTCGGCCAGGACGGCCACGACCGCGGCGCCAAAGTGGTGGCCACGGCCTACGCCGATCTAGGCTTTGACGTGGACATGGGCCCGCTCTTCCAAACCCCGGAAGAGTGCGCGCGCCAAGCCATCGAGAACGATGTGCACGCCGTGGGCGTCTCCACCTTGGCTGCAGGTCACAAAACGCTGGTGCCGGCCATCATCGCCGAGCTCCAGAAGCAAGGCGCTGACGACATCATCGTCTTTGTGGGCGGCGTGATTCCGCGCCAAGACTACGACTTCCTCTACGAGTCCGGCGTCAAGGGCATTTACGGCCCGGGCACCCCCATCCCGGCCAGCGCCAAAGACGTGCTCGAGCAAATCCGCAAGGCGGTGGGTTAAGCCGCGCCCGTCCCGCGCCATCCCCCATGCAGACCCTGGTGATGCCCAGCCAAGCCCAACGCCTGCAAGACCTCTTGCACGGTACCCCCATGGT
>VEQC01000116.1 GCA_018883455.1 Limnohabitans sp.
AAATAGGGCTTGTCGTTTATCAGGGAGATTGAGTGCTTTGGAGATTTTTTCGAAAATTCCTATGCCGTTATCTGCTACAGCTAAGGTGATGGTCTGTTCGTTCTGTGATGCGGCTACAAAAACAGAAGTTCCTGCGGAATGGTCAATCGCGTTATTGACCATTTCAGTGAAGCCATGTGCAACTATGTTTGCGACATTGCCAGCCAAATTAAAGAAGGGACGAAAGTCATTTGACCAAATCACATCCTCCTCAAGCTTGGCTAACTTGTACTGTTGCGACACGCGTCTGCGGTAACCTGGGCTAAAGACGGGGCGTGTAGGGGGGCCGCTTCTTGCAATCCAGCCTTCGCGCTCAAGTTGTAACACATAGCGTGCAGCGGCAGCTCTTGAGATCCCTTCTCGAGTAGAGTAGAACTTGGTTAAGTCCTTCGGGTGCTCCAGTACATCACGCGTGATGTTCCTAGTTAGGCTGCTAAAACGTGAAGGTTTTGCCATTTTGATCACTAGATACTTAAGCCGCCCAATTGTATACTTAAAGAAATGGATTGTAAACTTAACGGCCGATCTTTTTGTTGAGTGAAAAATTTCGCTATTACACGTTTTATGACACGGCTCAAAAATATATATGTAACCCGCTGATTTATATAGATTAATTTAGACGTATATACGTTGCAAATCCGTGTAGGTCGGGTCGACTCCGGCTCGCGCCTCCAGCAACATGCACAGGCTCGGCTCTTCCCCATGAACGGGAAATGGGCAATCACTAACCACGATTGATGATCGGCTCTTCCCCATTGACGGGGGAACACCAATTCATTGCTCCATGGTTGATCCCGCTCCAACCCCAGACCGCAGCAGCATGTCCCAAGCCATCGGGCGTTTACAGGCCGATTTGAAGGGGCAGCAAGCCGTCGCCATGCTTTACTACGCCGGTCATGGCCTGCAGCTCGACTGGCAAAACTACATGGTGCCGATCGACGCAGACATCGACAAGGCCGAAGATGTGCCCAAGCAAACGGTCAATATTGAGGAAGTCATCAAAACCTTCAAGAGCGCGAGTACACGCATGAATATCATCGTGCTCGACGCCTGCCGAGACAACCCGTTTGCCGGCAGTGGCAGCGGCAAAGGCCTCGCCCAGCTCGATGCACCCCCTGGAACCTATCTGGCATTCGCCACTTCCCCTGGAAACGTGGCCGAAGATGGCGATGACGCCATGGGCAATGGTTTGTTCACGCACTTCTTACTCAAAGAGTTGCAGCGACCGGCCAAGATCGAGGATGTTTTCAAGCGGGTGCGTTTGCAAGTCAGACAGAAGAGCCAGGGCCGACAGATTCCCTGGGATTCGAGCAGTCTTGAGGACAGCCTCGCCCCCGATTTCATTGAAGCGCAGATGAACATGGGCTTGATTCATTTGATGCGAGGCGAGCTCGCGCGCGGCTTCGCTCTGTATGAGTGGCGGTGGCAGGCGGGCGAAGTTCAATCGCGCCACTTCAACAAGCCTCGTTGGCAAGGGGAGGACCTCCGGGGCAAAACGATTTTGCTCCACGCCGAGCAGGGGTATGGCGATACGCTGCAGTTTTGTCGCTACGCACCCTTGTTGCAACAGCGTGGCGCGCGCGTCATCTTGGAGGTGCCGAAAACGCTCTATGGGTTGATGCAAAGCCTCCAGGGCGTTGACGACTTGCGCGCGTATGGTGAGGCGCTTCCTGAATTTGATTGCCATTGTCCCATGCTCTCCATCGCTTTGGCGATGGAGACCACCTTGGAGACGATTCCAAACCCCGGGCCCTACCTCTTTGTCAACCCGAGCCAGCGTCTGGCCTGGGCGCATGCCCTCGGCGAGCGGCGCCTTCCCCGCATTGGCTTGGCCTGGCGAGGAAATCCCCAGCATAAGAATGACCACAACCGCAGCATGAAGCTGGAGGAGTGGGTGCATCAACTGCCCCCGGGCTTTGAGTATCTGAGCTTGCAAAAGGAGGTGCTCGCAACTGAAGAAGCCCTTTTGGAGCGATTTCACATCCGCAGCTTTGGCGCTGACATTCAGGACTTCAGCGATACCGCCGCGCTCTGTGAAGCCATGGATGCGGTCATCTGCGTGGACACCAGCATTGCCCACTTGGCAGGGGCTTTGGGCGTGAAAACCTGGGTTCTGCTCACCCACACCCCGGACTGGCGCTGGTTACTGGAGCGGCAAGACTCGCCTTGGTACGACTCCATGCGGCTCTATCGCCAAGACGTTGACCGACAATGGGCGCCACTCCTGCAGCGCGTGGCAAAAGACCTTTCATCGATAGGCGGATAAGCGTGCTCGCCGCTCGAATGCCGGACGCTTTCGGACGTGCGGCACGCGAGGGAAAGCCGCAGAGGCGCGCAAGTGCATCACCACATGCGCAAGGCCGGCGCCGATACCCGCAGTCTCGCCTAAAATGGCAGCGTTGGTGCTCGCAGTGCGGTTCACACACTGCAGTTCAACGGGAAGCAGGGCGGTGGCGTCTTTCAGACAACACCCAACCTGCGCTGTCCTCGCAACGGTAAGCGAACGAGCCTTGCTCGCTTTTGCCTCAAACCACTGAGCCCTTGGGCTTGGGAAGGTGGCAAAGGTTGATTTCGCCAGCCCGGATACCGGCCAACACGGTGGCACACCTGGGTGTGCCGTGTGCCCTTTCACTGTCGAGGAAGGCGGTGGGGCAGGTTCAATGAGAAAGCCATGCAGACCCCTGTGTCGATGCCGCACCCCGATTGGCGCAAGCCCCCATCCTCTCTGGGGCCGCAGCGCATCGTCTGCCTGACCGAAGAGACCACCGAATGGCTCTATTGGCTGGGGCAAGAACATCGCATCGTGGGCATCTCCGGCTATACCGTGCGACCCCGGCGCGCGCGCGATGAAAAACCCCGCGTGAGCGCGTTCACCAGTGCCAAGCTCGACAAGATCCTGGCACTTGAGCCCGACTGGGTGGTGGGGTTCTCCGACATGCAAGCCGAAATTGCCTCGGCGCTGATTCGTCAGGGCATCCAAGTCACGGTGTACAACCAGCGCAGTGTGGGTGAGATTTTCTCGGTTTTGCAGCAGATCGCCGCCGCCGTCGGCTGCACCGCCGCCGCTGAGGTTTGGACAGAGGACGTGCGCGCCAAGCTCCTGGCCGCCGAGCGCACCGCTGCCGCGTGGCCGCGCCGGCCACGGGTGTATTTTGAGGAATGGGATGAGCCCGCCATCAGCGCCATTCGTTGGGTCTCACAGCTCATGGGCATCGCTGGCGGTGACGATTGTTTTCCCGAACTCGCCCAGGCGAGCCTAGGACGAGACCGCATCATCGCTGACCCGAGTGAAGTGATTCGGCGCAACCCGGACATCATCATTGGGAGTTGGTGTGGCAAAAAATTCCGCCCTGAAAAAGTGGCCGCCCGTCCTGGCTGGGCGTCCATCACGGCGGTGCGCGAGGGCGCTTTGTTTGAAATCAAATCCTGCGACATCCTGCAGCCCGGTCCCGCCGCATTGACCGATGGGTTCGCCCAACTCCAACGCATCATGGCGCATTGGGCACAGCGTCAAGGCCGCGCAGGGGAATCGGCATGAACTGGCGTGCTTGGGTCTGGGCGTTCTGTTGGGGGTGGGGCTCCGCTTTGGCCCTGACCGTGCAGGACGATTTGGGTCGCACGCTGGAATTGGCCCAACCGCCCCAGCGCATTGTGAGTATCCTGCCCTCCTTGACGGAGACACTTTGCGAGCTCGAGCAGTGCCATCGCTTGGTCGGGGTGGATCGCTATTCCACCTGGCCACCCAGCCTGCAACGTCTCCCCCGCGTGGGGGGCGGACTCGATCCCAACATCGAAGCCATCGTGGCCCTGCGGCCCGATCTGGTCTTGGCCGCGACCTCGACCCGAGCCGTGGAGCGTCTGGCCAGTTTGGGCATTCCGGTTTTGGCGTTCGAGCCCAAAACCCATGCCGATGTGCAACGGGTTGTGGATCGTTTGGGGAAAGTCTTGGGCGTGCCGGATGCGCAGCGGCTCTGGCGCCAGATCGATGCGGGCGTGATGGCTGCGGCCCAAAGCCTGCCCGCGCACGCTCGCTCGACGCGGGTTTACTTTGAAGTCAATCGGGGTCCGTATGGCGCGGGAGAGAGCAGCTTCATGGGCGAGACGCTGGCCCGATTGGGCGTGCACAACATCTTGCCTGCCCGTTTGGGGCCTTTCCCCAAAGTCAATCCAGAGTGGGTGGTGCGCGCCAATCCCGATGTGATCCTGATGGGCGAGCGCCCGGTGGCGGAGCTCGCGCAACGCCCGGGTTGGTCGGGGATCCGGGCGATTCGCGAAGGGCGGGTGTGTGTGTTTAGCGCCGCCGAAGGCGATGTGCTTGTGCGCGCGGGGCCTCGCATGGCCGAGGCCGCGCGCTTGATGGCGCGATGTCTGGCAGAACAAGCGCCCCAGCAAGGAAGCGGGCCCCTGCCAGCGGGAGTCAAGCCATGAGCGCGCGCCCGACGCCACGCCTGGCGGGAGTTTTGCTGTTGCTGAGTGTGTCGCTCTGGGCTTTGGGGGTTTGCGTGGGCAGCTCGGGCTTTGAGAATTTGCTGCTCACGCTGTGGGACACGGCGAGCCCCGCGGCCGATCGGGCCTATGCCTGGCAAATCGTGATGGACATTCGCTTGCCGCGCACGCTGGGCGCCTGGACGGCGGGGGCTTTGCTGGGGCTCGCGGGCGTCGTGGCGCAGGGGCTGTTTCGCAATCCCTTGGCGGACCCCTATTTGCTCGGCAGTGCCTCGGGCGCTTCGCTGGGCGTGGCCCTGGCATTGGCCCTATTGGGCGGCTTGCCGGCCCTCTTGGGCGAAGCGGGGCTGGGCGCGCGCGTGGCTTCGAGCTTGTTCACCGGGCATTGGGGCATTCGATTGGGGCTCACAGGTGCGGCGTTCGTTGGCGCGGTGGGGGCTGTTTTGCTCACGCTCACGTTGGCCAAAGGCGTGGCGCATACCTTGCGTCTGCTGCTCGCTGGGGTCATTGTGGGCGTGGTGCTGGGGGCGGCCGCTTCGCTCATCATGTTGTACTCCCCCGATTCACTCCAAGCCATGCAAGCCTTTTTGCTCGGGTCCACGGCCTTCATCAGTTGGAACGCCTGGGGCTTGATGGCCGGGGTCTGGCTGCTGCTCATCGTTCTGGCCTGGTTCTTGGCGCGTGTGCTCGATGGCTTGAGCCTGGGCGAGAACACGGCCTTGAGCCTTGGGCTGCCGCTCGCGCCTTTGCGCGCGGCCTTGGTGGGGGTCTTGGCTTTGGCGACCGCCACGGCCGTGGCCCAGACGGGCTTGATCGCGTTTGTCGGCTTGGCCGCACCGCACCTCGTGCGCGCCGTGGTCCAAGTCTCCTACCGCGAGCAAGTCTGGCTCGCCAGTGGAATGGGCGGTGTCTTGCTCGTGGCGGCCGATATCCTTGCGCGAGCCCTCATCGCGCCCCAAGAGCTACCGGTGGGCGTGCTCACGGCCTTATTGGGAGGCGGTTATTTGTTGTGGCTGATGCACCGCCGCTCAGCCCCAACGGCAACCGGAGGTCTGTGATGCCGGTGCATGCCTTGACGTTGACGGGATTGAGCGCGGCGCTGGGGGGCGCTCCGGTGCTCAAGGACATCACCCTGCAATTGCGCGCGGGGGTGTGGACCAGCGTGGTCGGGCCCAACGGTGCGGGCAAATCGACCTTGCTCAAAGCCTTGGCGGGGTTGCTGCCGGTAAGCGGCCAGGTGCAACTCCTGGGCCGAGCGCTGGCGCAATGGCCGCGCCAGGAGCGGGCTCGCGCGCTCGCTTGGCTCGGACAGGGCGAGCCGGCGATGGACGAGCTCACCGTGTATGACGTGGCCATGCTCGGGCGCTTACCCCACCTCGCGTGGTTGCAGCCCCCTTCGGCACAAGACCATGCCGTGGTGCAAGAGGCATTGACGCAAACACAGGCTTGGGCGTGGCGTGACCGCCCCCTGGGCGCGCTCTCCGGTGGCGAGCGTCAACGCGTGCTGCTCGCGCGCGCGCTGGCCGTGCAAGCGCAGGTGATCTTGATGGACGAGCCCTTGGCCAATTTGGATCCCCCCCTCCAGTCGGATTGGATGGCGCTGGTGCGCACGCTCACGGCCCAGGGACGCACGGTGGTGAGCGTCTTGCATGAAATCTCGACGGCCTTACAGGCCGATGAAATGCTCATCATGCAGCAGGGCAGGGTGCTGCACCACGGGGCTTGCACAGATGCCTCCACCCACCGCAGCCTCGAGTCGGTGTTTGAGCATCGCATCGCCATTCACGCCATTGCCGGGCGTCTGGTGTCCCTTCCGCTTTGAAAGCCCACCATGCGAGCCGTGTCATGACCGCCCGTTGCGTGATGGTTTTGGGAACCACCAGTGGTGCGGGCAAGAGTTGGCTCGCCACGGCCTTGTGTCGCTACTACGCCCGCCAAGGGCTCAAGGTGGCGCCCTTCAAGGCGCAGAACATGAGCAACAACGCGCGGGTGGTCGAGGCCGACCAGGGCGCCTGGGGTGAAATTGGCTCGGCCCAATATTTTCAAGCCTTGGCCGCCAGAGCCCGGCCCGATGTGCGCATGAATCCCGTGTTGCTCAAGCCAGAGGCCGATACCCGCAGCCAAGTGGTCTTGATGGGCAAAGTCGACGCGGTGCTCAGTGCCACCCCCTGGCGTGAGCGCAGCGCGCGGGTGTGGCCGTTCATTGCCCAAGCGCTCGACGAACTGCGCGCGCAAAACGATGTGGTGGTGATCGAGGGCGCGGGCTCGCCGGCGGAGATCAACTTGCACGACAGCGACATCGTCAACATGCGCGTGGCCTTGCATGCCCAAGCCAATTGCTGGCTCGTGACCGACATTGATCGCGGGGGCGCTTTCGCCCATCTCTATGGCACTTGGGCTTTGCTGCCGCCCGAGGAGCGCGCCTTGATCACGGGCTTTGTGCTCAACAAGTTTAGGGGCGATGCGAGCTTGCTCGCTCCGGGCCCCGAGATGCTCCAAGCGCTGACCCAAGTCCCCGTGGTCGGCACCTTGCCCATGTGGTGGCAACACGGCTTGCCTGAGGAAGATGGGGTCTTCGAAACACGCACCAGAAGCGCTGGCACGGTACAACGCACGGTGGCCGTGGTGGCCTGGCCCCACATCAGCAACTTGGACGAATTTCAAGCGCTGCGAAACATCCCCGGCCTGCGCCTGGTGTGGGCGCGCAACCCAGCTGACTGCGTGGGTGCGGACTGGCTGGTGCTCCCCGGCTCCAAATCCACCGCCGCTGATTTGGCCTGGTTGCGATTGCAGGGCCTGGATCAGACAGTGGTGGCGCATGCCCAACGTGGCGGGGGGGTGCTGGGCATTTGTGGAGGCTTGCAGGTTCTGGGCGAAGCCCTCATCGATCCTTTTGGCATTGACGGCAACGCCCCAGGCCTGGGCTTACTGCCCTTGGTCACCGTGTTCGACAAGGACAAAACCGTGCGCCGCGCCCAGGTGCGCTTTGGTGAGTTGGCGGGGCACTGGCGCGCGCTCTCCGGCACGCTTGTCGAAGGCTATGAGATTCACCACGGGCAAACCGCCGAGCATGCCGCCATGGCCGCAGCGGGAGAGCGCCTGCGCGAGGTGATCCCCGGCTTGGCTTGGCAGAACCCGGCGGGCAATGTGCTCGGCTGTTACCTCCACGGGCTCTTCGAGTCCCCCGCCGTCCTGCACGCGCTCTTTGGTCAATCCGCCCCCACGCTGGATCAGGTTTTTGAGGGCTTGGCTGATTTTGTGGAGTTGCACCTCGGGCGCGCTCAGTTGCATGAATGGATTTAGCCGTGAGGTGAGGGGCGTTAAAAAAAGATCACCCCTCCCCACATCCGAACCCCCAAGGCAGCGCTCGCGTCATCGAGGGCGGATGGAAACGAATTCCTAAGGATTCCTTTTGGCCCTTAAAGCCCCTGAAAATACACCGACAGGCGTATTGACGATGCCGGCGATTCAATAAAAATCGGGTGTTCTTTCAGGTCTCCATGGGACTCCCTTGATG
>VEQC01000117.1 GCA_018883455.1 Limnohabitans sp.
ACAAAGATACCCCCCCCCGCCACCCCGCCCGGCCCCGCCGCATCGACCCGCGCACGCGCCACGCGCATGAGCTGCAAGTGACCTTCGTGCAGGTTACCCATGGTGGGCACGAGGGCGCGCATCGGCGCGCCGGCCAAGGCGGAGCGGGCTTCGGCAAGGGTGTGGACAACTTTCATTCGGACCAAGCGTGCAGGGTATTGTCTGGAAATTCGCCCGCTTTGACGGCGCGAACATAGTGCGCCATGGCCTCTTGCACGCCCTCGGCGCCGGCCATGAAATTGCGCACGAACTTCGGTGCTTTGCCCAAGTGGATGCCCAGCATGTCGTGAAGCACCAGCACTTGGCCTGCGGTGTCTTTGCCCGAGCCGATGCCAATCGTGTGGCAACGCGGCAGCTCAGGGGTTAAATCGCGCGCGAGCGGGGCGGGCACCATCTCCAGCACCAGCATGCTCGCGCCAGCGTCTTGTAGTTCCAGCGCCTGCGCACGCAACTGCTGGGCCGCCGCAGGGGCCCGGCCTTGCACCCGATAGCCGCCCAAGGCGTGCACGGTTTGCGGCGTGAGGCCCAAATGGGCGCACACTGGAATGCCGCGCTCGACCAAAAACCGCACGGTCTCGGCGGTCCAGCCCCCGCCCTCAAGTTTGACCATGTGCGCGCCAGCCTGCATCAGCACCACCGCGCTTTGCAAGGCTTGCTCGCGCGAAGCTTGGTAACTGCCAAAGGGCAAGTCGCCAATGATCCAGGCCGTGCCTTGCACGCGGCGCACGCCGCGGGCGACGGATTCGGTGTGGTGACGCATGGTCTCCAGGGTGACCCCTACCGTGCTGTTCAAACCCTGGCAAACCATACCCAGAGAGTCGCCCACCAAGATGCACTCCACGCCAGCGGCATCGGCCACCGCCGCAAAGGTGGCATCGTAGGCGGTGAGCATGGTGATTTTTTCGCCTCGCTCGCGCATTTCATGCAAGCGTGGCAGGCTGATGGGCTTGCGGTTGGCCAAGGGAGACGCCGGAGGCAAGGTGCCGTAGGCGGTGGCAGGTGTGGACATGGGCGCGGACTCCAAGGGCTAGGCCCCTTAGGCTGGGGCGTAGGAGAGGCGAACGTAGATCGGGGCAAAGGCCTCGGCTTGGGTGATCTCGATGAGGGTTTCTTTCGCCAATTCAAGCAAGGCGATGAAAGTGACCACCAACACCGGCGCGCCTTGTGTGGGGTCGAACAAATGCTCGAACTCGACGAAGCGCTGGCCTTGCAACTTTTTGAGCACGAGGCTCATGTGTTCGCGCACCGAGAGTTCCTCGCGCGATATTTTGTGGTGCTGCACCAGCTTGGCGCGGCGCAGGATATCGGCCCAAGCCTGCTGCAAATCCACCACATGCACTTCCGGGAAACGCGGTTGCAGGGCTTGTTCGATGTAGACCTGCGCGCGCAAGAAATCACGGCCAAATTGCGGAATTTCGTTGAGTTTGGCGGCGGCGAGCTTCATCTGCTCGTACTCCAGCAGGCGGCGCACCAATTCGGCACGCGGGTCTTCAACCTCTTCGCCTTCGGGCGCCTTCTTTGGCGGCAGCAGCATGCGCGACTTGATCTCGATGAGCATGGCCGCCATCAAGAGGTATTCGGCGGCCAGCTCCAGGTTACGCGTGCGGATTTCGTCCACATAACTCAGGTACTGGCGCGTGAGCGCCGCCATCGGAATGTCCAGAATGTTGAAATTCTGTTTGCGAATGAGGTAGAGCAGCAGGTCGAGCGGGCCCTCGAAGGCCTCTAAAAACACCTCCAGCGCGTCGGGCGGGATGTACAGATCCTGCGGCAGGGTAAAGAGTGGCTCGCCGTAGAGGCGCGCGATGGCCACGTGGTCGACCACCTCCGGCATGGCCAAGGCCGGCGCGATCTCCGCGTTGGCCGCTAAGGGCTCGGGTGGGGTGCTCACGCGCGATGACCCGGGTCAATCAGCCTTGCGTCTGGTAGACGTAGGGCTTTTGGGGAACGCGGGCGGCTTTGAATTCCTGCCAGGCGGCGCGGTCAACCGCTTTATCCCACAGCAAGGCACGGCCCTCGCGCTGCTGGCGGTCGAGATCGGGCTTCTTGGCCTTGAGCTCTTGCAGGAACTGGGTGGTCTCGGACTGGTAGTCCGGGCGTTGGAAGATGGGCATGGCGCAAATCTCTAAAAGGGTGGGTTATTTTACCGGGCCAGTGCCGCGCCGAGGCCGGCCACCAAATCGTCCCCCACCTGGGCCTGGGGGAGGAGGGCGAGCAAGCCGCTGCGCTGGGCCATGTCCAATGGTTGGTGCGCCAGGCCACATAGCACCAAGCGCACCCCGCGCTGCTGGCAGGCTCGGGTGAGCGAGAGCAGGGCGTCGGCCCCGGACGTGTCCATGTAAATCAGGTTTTTGAGGTCCAGCACCAAGGCCTTCTGCGGCAAATGGTCTTCCATGGCCTCCACCAGTTTGACTGCACCAAAGAACAAGGCGCCATAAAGGCGGTAGGCGTGCACGGCCTCGGCTTGCCCCGCCAGGACAGGGTGCTGGGCTGCTGTCACCGCCTCTACCCGCGAGAGGTTGGAGATGCGGTAGATGAAGGTCAAGCACGCCGCTGCCAGCCCCACCTCGACGGCCACCGTCAAATCGACCACCACGGTCAGGGCAAAGACCGCGAGCAAGGTGAGCCGGTAGGGCAGGCGGAACTGGCGCAGGTGCACAAACTCACGCCACTCCCCCATGTTCCAGGCCACGAACATCAAAATGGCCGAAAGCGCGGCCAGGGGAACATGGCCGGCCCATGGAGCGGCCACCCAAACAATGGCCAACAAGGTCAGGGCGTGCACCATGCCCGCAACCGGGGTGTGGCCGCCACTCTTGACATTGGTCACGGTGCGGGCAATCGTACCCGTGGCGGGCATGCCGCCAAAAAAAGGCACCACCAAATTGGCCACGCCCTGCGCCATGAGTTCCTGGTTCGCATCATGGCGGTCGCGCCAGGGCGTCTCCGCCATCATTTGATCGGCCACCCGCGCGCACAGCAACGATTCAATCGCCCCCAGCAGCGCCAGTGTGAACGCCGGCTTGAGGAGGCTTTGGAGGTTTTCCCATTCCACCGCTGGCCAGGCAAAGGCGGGCAAGCTCGAAGGCACGCCTCCAAAACGCGAGGCAATCGTCTCGACCGGCCAGTCGAGCACCTGGGCCACGAGGGTGGCCACGATCAGCGCCACCAGCGAGCCGGGTATCCGCCCCAGCCGGGTAGCCCAAACGCCCCCGAGGCGCGGCAGCCCGAATTGCCACAGCAACAAGACGCCCAAAGCGCCACTGGCGAGCGTGAGCGCATGCGGATTGAACGCCGCCAGGTGTTGCGAGAGGGTTTGGAGCATGCCCAGAAAGTCTGCTGGCATTTGGGCAATCGGCAAGCCCAAAAAATCCTTCACCTGCGACAGCCCAATGAGCACCGCAATCCCGTTGGTAAAGCCAATCACGACGGCCACGGGAATGAAGCGAATCAGGGTGCCTAGACGCAACAAGCCCATGGCCAACAACATCAGGCCCGAGAGCGCGGTGGCCAGCAGCAGCTGGGCCAAGCCGTAGCGCTCCAGAATGCCGTAGACGATCACGATGAACGCCCCCGCTGGCCCGCCAATCTGCACCCGACTGCCGCCGAGCAGGGCAATCAAAAAGCCCGCGATGATGGCGGTGAACAAACCGGTTTCGGGCTTGAGCCCCGAGGCGATTCCAAAGGCCATGGCCAGCGGCAAGGCCACCACGCCCACCGTCAAGCCTGCCCCCACATCCTGCACCAAGCGGGCTTGGTTGTAGCCCGCGAGGGCGTCAAGGAGTTTGGGCCGAAAGATCATGCGGGCGTTCGACGCACTCAGTGAATGCGCATCCCAGGCTGCGCGCCCGGCCAGGGCTCGAGGACATAAATGCCCGGGTGCGATTTCTCATCGGCATGGCTGGCCGCGAGCACCATGCCCTCACTCACGCCAAACTTCATCTTGCGCGGCGCCAGGTTGGCCACCAGCACCGTGAGTTTGCCGATCAAGTCGGCGGGCGCATACGCGCTGGCAATGCCACTGAAGACTTGGCGGTGGCGACCCTCGCCCACATCCAAGGTCAGGCGCAACAACTTGGTCGAGCCCTCCACCGGCTCGCAGTGCACGATTTGCGCGATGCGCAGGTCAATCTTGGCGAAGTCGTCAATGCCAATGGTGGGCGCGATCGCCTCACCGCCGGGCAGTACCTCGGCAACCGGCTCTGCGGCGGGCTCAAACAAGGCATCGAGCATCTTCACGTCCACGCGTTGGAGCAGGTGTTGGTAGGCGCCAATCGCGTGCCCTGCGCCCAGCGGCTGTGTCGCGGTGGCCAAGGTGAGCGGGGGCACTTGCAAGAAGGCCTCGACTTGGGAGGCGAGCGCGGGCAGCACGGGTTTGAGCATCACGGTCAGCAGGCGGAAGGCTTCGATGCAGGTGGTGCACACATCGTGCAGGCGTGCGTCTTGCCCAGCTTGTTTGGCGAGCTCCCACGGTTTGTTGGCGTCCACGTATTCATTCACGCGGTCGGCCAGTAGCATGACCTCGCGCAGCACGCGCGCGGTGTCGCGCTGCTCGTAGTGCTGGGCCACCGGGCCCAGGCCCTCGCGCAGCTGGGCGAGCAGTGCCTGGCCATCGGCAGAGACGGCCCCCAACTGGCCCGCAAAGCGCTTGCTGATAAAGCCCGCGGCACGCGAGGCGATGTTGACAAACTTGCCCACCAGATCCGCGTTGACGCGGGCTTGGAAGTCTTCGGGGTTGAAGTCGACATCTTCGTTGCGCCCGTTGAGTTTGGCGGCCAGGTAGTAGCGCAGCCACTCGGGGTTCATGCCGAGTTCCAGGTATTTGAGTGGGTCGAGCCCGGTGCCGCGACTCTTGCTCATCTTCTCGCCGCTGACGGTCAAAAACCCGTGCACAAACACCGCGTTGGGCACCTTGCGGCCGCTGAACTTGAGCATGGCCGGCCAAAACAAGGTGTGAAAGGTGATGATGTCCTTGCCAATGAAGTGGTACTGCTCAACCTTGGGGTCGGCCATAAAGGCCTCGAAGCTGCGCGTCTCGCCCAGCGCGCGTGCGCCGCCATGGTCAAAGTGGTTCTTGAGCGAGGCCAAGTAGCCAATGGGCGCGTCGAGCCAAACATAAAAGTACTTGCCCGGGGCATCGGGAATTTCAATCCCAAAGTAAGGCGCGTCACGCGAAATGTCCCAGTCGCCCATCTTGGGCTTGCCGTCCTCGCCCGGCTCAATCCACTCGCTGATTTTGTTGAGCACCTCGGTCTGCACAGCTCCACTCGTGGTCCAGGCTTTGAGAAAGTCCAGACAACGGGGGTCGGAGAGTTTGAAGAAAAAGTGCTCGGAGGTTTTGAGCACCGGGGTAGCGCCCGAGAGAGCTGAGTAGGGGTTTTTGAGTTCTGTGGGGGCATACACCGCGCCACAGCTCTCGCAGTTGTCGCCGTACTGATCCTTCGCGCCACACTTGGGGCATTCGCCCTTGATGAAGCGATCGGGCAGGAACATCGATTTTTGCGGGTCGAAGAATTGCTCGATGGTGCGCGTCTCAATCAGACCATTGGCCTTGAGGTCTTGGTAGACGGCTTTGGCCAGCGCGTGGTTTTCCGGACCATCGGTGCTGTGCCAATTGTCAAAGGAAATGTGAAACCCATCCAAATAAGGCTTGCGTCCCGCTGCGATGGCCGCCACAAAGGCTTGAGGCGTTTGACCGGCTTTTTCCGCCGCGATCATGATGGGCGCGCCATGCGCGTCATCGGCGCACACAAAATGCACCTGATGGCCCTGCATGCGTTGGAACCGCACCCAGATATCGGCCTGGATGTACTCCATGATGTGGCCGATGTGGAATTTCCCATTGGCATAGGGGAGGGCGGTGGTGACAAACAGCTGACGCGACATGCGGGATAACCTCAATCGAAGAGGGAAGATTTTAATTCGTTAGACTTCGCACTGATTAGACACCGGAGCAAGACCCCCATGGCCCTCGACGCTGCCACCCTCACCACGGCCCTCCAAACGGTGCGCGACCCGCACACGGGCCAGGATTTTGTGAGCACCAAAGCCCTCAAGAATCTGCAGATCGACGGCGCGGACGTCGCCTTTGAGGTCGTTTTAGGCTACCCCGCCAAGAGCCTCATTCCCGGCCTGCGCCAGCAACTCATTGCGGCGGCCAAGACGGTGCCCGGCGTGGGCAATGTCTCGGTGCAAGTGCGCTCGGAAATCATCGCCCATGCGGCCCAGCGCGGCGTGCAACTCTTGCCCCAGGTGCGCAACATCATTGGCGTGGCCTCCGGCAAGGGCGGGGTGGGCAAAAGCACCACCTCGGTCAACCTCGCCTTGGCCTTGGCCGCCGAGGGCGCGCGTGTGGGCCTGCTTGACGCCGACATTTACGGCCCGAGCCAGCCCATGATGATGGGCATCACGGGCCGCCCCAGCAGCCAGGACGGCAAAACCATGGATCCTCTGGAAAATCACGGCGTGCAAGTCATGTCCATCGGTTTTTTGGTCAACGAGGACGACGCCATGATCTGGCGCGGCCCCATGTCCACGCAAGCGCTCGAACAGCTGCTGCGCCAAACCAACTGGCAAGATTTGGATTACCTGATCGTGGACATGCCCCCCGGTACGGGCGACATCCAACTCACCCTGAGTCAGCGCGTGCCCATGACGGGTGCGGTCATCGTCACCACGCCCCAGGACATCGCCTTGCTCGACGCCAAGAAGGGCATTCGCATGTTCGAGAAGGTCGGCGTGCCCATCTTGGGCTTGGTGGAAAACATGGCCATCCACGTTTGCACCCAGTGCGGCCATGCCGAGCACATCTTTGGTGCCGATGGTGGCAAGCGTCTGGCCGGTGAAATCGGCATTGATTACCTTGGGGCGCTCCCGCTGGCGCGCAGCATTCGCGAGCAGGCCGACAGCGGCCAGCCCACGGTGGTGGCCGATCCCGACGGCGAACATGCCCAGCTCTACAAGGCGCTGGCGCGCCAAGTGGCCCTCAAAATCGCAGCCAAGGCCAAAGATTTCTCCGCCAAGTTCCCCAGCATCAAAATTTCCCGCGACACCTGATCGGGCCCACTCCCGCTGGCGTTCGTGTCCGCGCCCTTGCCTGTCCAACGGGGCGGTAGGGCGGGTCGCGGGTTTGACGGCGATCAAATCCCCTCGCAATGGCGCCCCCAAAGCCGCCCGCCGACCCCTGCACTATCTTGCATTTCTTGCCAAAGATGAATTAAAGTGCAGGTATGCCCAGCCTGACCGATGCCCAACCCACCGACCGCCATCCCTTTTTGACCAATTTGGGCGAACGCGTGCGCACCTTGCGCGCCCGCCGGGGTCTTACCCGCAAAGCCGTGGCCCAGGCCGCTCAGGTGTCGGAGCGCCATCTGGCCAATCTCGAGTCCGGTACGGGGAACGCTTCGGTCTTGATCCTCTTGCAAGTGGCCGAAGCCCTGCAGTGCTCGCTCTTTGAACTGCTGGGCGACATCACCACCTCCAACCCCGAGTGGCTGCTGATTCGTGAGCTGCTGAGCAACCGCAGCGAAGCCGAATTGCACCGCATTCGCCTCCTGCTCTCGGAGCGCTTGGGCAACCCCACGGAAGATCAGGCCCGACGTCAGCGCATCGCCTTGGTGGGTCTCCGCGGCGCGGGCAAAACCACCCTGGGCCAGCGCCTGGCCGACGACCTGGGCTATGCCTTTGTCGAGCTCAGCCGTGAGATCGAGAAATTCGCCGGCTGCAGTATTAGCGAGATTCACAACCTCTACGGCACCCATGCGTACCGCCGCTACGAGCGTCGTGCGCTGGAGGAATCCATCCAGATCTACCCCGAAGTCGTGATTGCCACCCCCGGAGGCGTGGTCTCGGATCCTGCCACCTTCAATGAACTGCTCAGCCACTGCTACACCGTCTGGTTGCAGGCTCGGCCCGAGGA
>VEQC01000318.1 GCA_018883455.1 Limnohabitans sp.
GAGCGAGAGCGAGAGCACGGCGTCGCGCAGCAGCGAAAACCCCCCTTTGGGCGGCGTCATGAAGCGCGTGCTCTTGCCCGCTTCGTCAATGATCTCGCGCGCCGCGCCCACGCGCTCCTCGCTGTAATTGCGCAGCAGTTGCGGGCCAGCGAGGCCCTTGAGCACATACGCCAGGTGCCACCCCAAGGACTGCGCGTCCTGAAAAGCCGTGTTCGCCCCCCGCACGCCAAAGATGGGCAAGAGGTGGGCGGCATCGCCCGTGAAGATCACTCGCCCGTGAACAAAGTCGGGCAGGGTGAGGGTGCGTGCCGAATACACCGATGACCAGTCGAGTTTCCAGGGGGTACCTCCCAGACCAATCATCTCCAGTTGCGCGTCAATGCGCGCGCGCAAAGATTGCGGCTGCAAGGCCTCCTCGGGGCTCTCGCCCGCTGGGAGTTGGTAGTCGATGCGCCAGATGCCGCGCGGTTCGCGGTGCATCAAGATGGTGTTGCCCGGGTTCCAAGACGGGTCAAAAAAAGCCAAGCGCTCGGTGGGCAGCGGCAGATCGATCTGGATGTCAGCGATCACGAACTGTCCCTCGTAGGAGGCCCCTTCCATTCCGAGCTGGAGGGCCGAGCGAATACCCGAGCGCCCGCCATCGGCGGCCACCAACCAATCGGCCGTTTGCGTATAGGGGCCGGCGGGGGTATCGACCTCCACCGTCACGCTCTGGGCTTGGGGCTGAACCTGGGTGACTTTATTGCCCCAACGCACCTCAATCAGGGGTTGGGCCTTGCAGGCGTCGAGGAGGTATTCCTCCAGGTATTGCTGCTGGATGTTGATCATCGGAAAGAAGCGATCGTCCGGATCGTGCGGGGCTTCCAACCGAAACACCTTTTGCTGTCGGTAGTACGAGTTGCCAAAGCGCCAGGGCAGACCGTTTTCCGTCACGCGTTGCGCCACCCCCACTTGTTGCAGGATCTCCATCGAGCGGCGTGTGAACACAATCGCACGACTGCCGGCGGAGACTTGCAGCTCAGCGGTCAGCAACACCGAGGCCACGCCATGGCGCGCGAGCTCCAAGGCGGTGACCATGCCCGCCGGTCCCGTGCCGACAATCAGCACGCGCGCGCGCGCTGGCGTTTGCCCGGGTGTGGGTAACCAAGGCGAGTGAACCTGGTAGTCGTAGTACAGCGAGGGGCGAGCTTGGGTGTCAGGCGTGTGCATGGGGTACGGATAGAGCCTCGACAAAGTGTAATTTAAACCCGATGCAGGCGAGCGCGCGCGCAGCCGCTGGGGCCAACAGGTCATTTGCGATAATTCAAGCCTTGCTTCTTGTTTGGTTGTCATGGAACGTCGTCACCCCGCCAACGCTGCCCTGCGCGCCCAAATTGACCGGGCCCAGCAAGCGCATGCCCATATTCGAGAAGCCCAAGCCGCGCTCGAGCACCAAACCCTGGCCTGGGTGCGGGGGCAAAGCCAAGAGGCCCCTGCACCGCAACAGGCCATCGCGGCCTTGCTCAAAACCGAGCAAGAAGCCTTGCGGTCGCGTCAACACGCGCTCGCGCAAGCAGGTTTGCTCGCGCCGCAACCGGTGGCCGCACAGCGCCTCACGCCTCAAGAGCAAGCGGCGTTGCGGGCCCTCTCACAAGAGCCTTGATTGCACCGCATGAGCGAACTCACTCCGTCGGGCGCGGCACCGCAGTTGCGCGGCGTGAATTGGCGTCGCGGTGGGCGCTGGGTCCTGCGTGACATCGACCTCTGGCTGCACGAGCCGCGCATTGCGTTGATCGGCGACAACGGCGCGGGCAAATCTAGCCTCTTTCGCCTCCTCAGTGGCTTGGATCAACCCGACAG
>VEQC01000319.1 GCA_018883455.1 Limnohabitans sp.
CTGCGGGGCATATGGCGTTTGCGTGCCCAACGACCATTGCCATCCATAATGATGGCAATGTGCTTGGGTGTGCGTCCGGGGCCAGAGGTCGCCACGATCGAAACGGCTGGTCTGTTCATGTGATTTCTTTAGAACTAAATTTTAATGCTGATCCCCAGCAGAAATGCGGTTTCTGAGACAAAAAACCGTTAAAGTGTTTATGTTGTGCCCTCGAAAGGCTAAGCCATGACCACCAAACCCCCTTTTGATCCCTCCGCCATGACCGACGCCATGAAGGCCCAAGCCCAACAGATTTGGCTGGCGGGTTTGGGCGCATTTTCCAAAGCCCAACAAGACGGTGCGAAGGCGTTCGAGAAGCTGGTCAACGATGGCATCTCCATGCAACGCAAGGCGCAGTCCACGGCCGAAGAAAAAATTGCAGAGGCCACCCAGCGCGTGAGCCAAGCGGCCAATCAATTGAGCGAGCGCGCCAGCGGCCAGTTTGACCGTCTCGAAGGGATTTTTGAAGAACGTGTGGCCAAGGCCATGCAGCGCATGGGCTTGCCCACCGCGCAAGAATGGCAAGCCCTGCACGAGCGGGTCGCGGCGCTGGAGGCCGCCTTGGGCAAAAAGTCTGTGGCCCCCGCCGCTCGCGCACGCAAGACCCCGGCCAAGACCGCCCCCAGCAAGAAGGCGACCGCCAAAAGCGCCCCCTCGGCGCGCAAAACCACCGCCACTCGCAAGCGTTAACCCGGCGCCCGCGCGCGCCACACACGCATGGCCAAAAAAGCCCCACGCCGAACTGCTGAGCGGATTTTGGAGACCACATTAGCGCTCTTTAACCGCTTTGGTGAGCCCAACGTTTCGACCACGCTCATTTCTGCTGAGCTCAACATCAGCCCGGGCAATCTTTACTACCACTTCCCGGCCAAGGATGAGTTGGTCAACGCCTTGTTCAACCGCTACGAGCAATCCCTGCACGAGTTGCTCGCGGCGGCCCCCGGCGCGCGGGATGTCGAGGACGCGTGGTTTTTCTTGCACTCGTTGTTTGAGCAAGTCTGGCAGTACCGTTTTCTCTACCGCGACCTCAACGACTTGCTCAGCCGAAACCGGCGTTTGGAAGCGCAGGTGAAAGACGTCTTGCTCCACAAAAACAGCGCGTTTCGCAGCTTGCTCGATGGCCTTTGCCACGATGGCGCCTTGCAAATGAATGCGGACGAGCGCGAGGTGAGTGCCACCCACATGGTGGTGGTGTTGACGTGGTGGTTGAGCTACGAGTACGTGCGCGACCCACGCCATGCGCTCGAGCCCGAAAGTGCGCAACAAGCGGTGTTGCGCGGCGCCAAACACGTTTTGGGCCTATTGGTGCCTTACGCCCAAGGCGACCAACGCGGACACTTGCAAGGCCTGTTGGCGGCGTATTGAGGCCGTTGGCCTCAAGGTGGCGCAGCCCCTCGCGGCGCTCAAGCCTTCGAATCTGCGGCGAGCCAAGACTCCACCAAGCGCACCCACAGCGTGCCGCCCAAGGGAATCAAGTCGTCGTTGAAGTCGTAGTTGGGGTTATGCAAGGTGCACGGTCCCTCGCCATGGCCCACCAAGCGGTGGCCACCATCGCCATTGCCAATGAAGAAGTACGCGCCGGGCTTGACTTGCAGCATGTAAGAGAAGTCTTCCGCGCCCATGGTGGGCTCTTGCGGCCGCACATGATCGCGGCCAATGACTTGGGCGAGCACGTCGCGCAAAAACGCGGTGGGCGCCTCGTGGTTGATGGTGGGGGGATAGTTGCGGGCAAATTCAAACTGGCACTCGGCGCCGAAGGCTGCCGCGGTGTGCTGCGCCATCTCACGCATGCGCGACT
>VEQC01000320.1 GCA_018883455.1 Limnohabitans sp.
CGATAGAGCTGCTCAATCAACAACACACGCACCATGGCATGGGGCAAGGTGAGATCGGAGAGGCGAATGCGCTCGTGGGCTTGATCGCGCCAGGTGGGCTCTAGGCCATCTGGCCCTCCAATCACCAGAGCCACCGGTTCGGAGGACAGTTGCCAGGCGCGTAAGCGCTCGGCCAAGGCCTGTGTGCGCAAACTCACCCCCCGCTCGTCGAGCACCACCACCCGACTACCGCGCGCGATGGCCGCCTCGATGCGCTCGCGCTCCGCGCTCAGGAGGCTGGCCACGGATTTGCTGCCGCGCGGTTCGGTCTTGATGGTTTTGAGTTCAAGCCGCCAGTCGGGGGGGAAGCGTTTGGCGTAATCGTCCCAGGCCTGCTGGGCCCAGTCGGGCACGCGTTGGCCCACCGCGACGACCGACCACTTCATGAACCTGAACGAACCCTGCGGCCTGCGGTGGACGAGGAAGGCGACGCCTTGCTGCGAGTCGGCTTCGGGGTGGCTGCGGGGGCAGTTGTGGAGCGCGCCGTCTTGGTCGCCGTCTTGGCGGGAGCTTTGGCCGTGGTTTTGGCGCTCGCCTTGGCCGGACCTCTGGCGGTGGACTTCACGCCCGCCGCTTGGGTTGTGCCGGCAGAAGCGCCGCCGCTCTTGGCGCGAGCGGTTTTGCCGGCGGGGGCTTTCGTGCTGGCCGTCTTCGCACCCGCAGCCGGGCTCACCTTTTTCGCAGCCGTGGCCGGTTTGGGCTCGGCAGCGGTCTTGGCACGCGCAGCCGCTTTGCCTGCGGGCCCCTTGAGGCGAACCGGCTTTTCACCCCAGATTTCTTCGAGATGGTAGTACTGGCGGATGGCGGGTTGCATGATGTGGACCACGGCGGGCCCGCAGTCCACGATGATCCACTCGCCGTTTTCTTCGCCCTCGATGCGCGGCTTGGGAAAACCCGCTTCGCGCACTTTGTCGCGCACGCTGGCCGAGAGCGCCTTGGTCTGGCGATTGGAGGTACCCGAGGCGATGATCACGCGCTCGAACAGCGAGGAGAGGTGCTCGGTGTCAAACACGCACAAATCCTGGGCCTTCACATCTTCAAGGGCATCCACAATGGTGCGCTGAAGTTTTTGAACATTCTTGGCGGCTTGCGCGTCAGTCATGAGATCGGTAGAGGTGATGTTGGTGAATGTATTGCAGCACGTCAGACGAAAGCCAGTTTTGGGTAGACATCTGACGGGCCAAGTGCGCCCGCAGTTCGGTGGCGCTCACAGGCAATACCGGGGTGGGCAAGGTTTGAACCGTCACGGGTAGATTGTGGCACGAGAGTTCCTCCCCCGGTTGCGGGCGTTGCGCGACCACGAGTTGGGCCATTTGCGCCAATTGCGCGGCATCGCGCCACGAGCCAAAGGCGCGCGCTTGATCCCCCCCAATGAACAGGTACCAGGTGGCTTGCGGGTGGCGAGCTTGGAGGGCGCGCAAGGTGTCGATGGTGTAGCTGGGCCCCACACGCTCGACCTCCATCGGCTCGATCCAGGCCTGAGGCAAATCGGCAAAGGCCAAGCGCGCCATGGCCAAGCGGTGCTGGCCTGGGCTGAGGCTGCGCGATTTGTGCCAAGCATCGCCCGTAGGCACGATGTAGAGTCGGTCCAGCGCGTACGTGTCGATAGCCGCCTGCGCAATGCGGTGGTGGGCGAGGTGCGGGGGGTCAAAAGCCCCGCCAAAAAGCCCCAAGCGCATCAGGCAAGCCAATCCCGGGGCACCAGAAACTCCTTCATGAGGCGGTCTTCCGCCGAGCCCGGCTCGACCTGACGCTGGTACGACCACGTGACCAAGGGCGGCATGGAGAGCAAGAT
>VEQC01000118.1 GCA_018883455.1 Limnohabitans sp.
ACCCACGCCCAGGAACCGGAGTGGTTCTCCACGGCCCCTGTGGGCGCGTCAGAAAAAGCCCTGGCCAAGGCGGGCTGGCAGGTGGGGGATGTGGACCTGTGGGAAATCAACGAGGCCTTTGCGGTGGTCCCCATGGCCCTCATGCATGACCTGAAAGTGCCGCACGATATAGTCAACGTCAACGGCGGTGCTTGTGCCTTGGGTGACCCCATTGGCGCATCGGGCGCACGCATCATGGTCACGCTCTTGCACGCCTTGCGCGCCCGCGGCTTGAAAAAAGGTCTGGCCACTCTGTGTATCGGGGGTGGTGAAGCCACCGCCATGTGCCTCGAACTCCTCTGAACCCGCGCCCCGCTGGCGCAAGGAAGCCCCATGCTGTTGAACGAAGACCAGATCATGATCCGCGATGCGGTGCGCGATTTCGCGCAACGCGAGCTTTGGCCCAAAGCGGCCGAGTGGGATAAAACCCACCACTTCCCGCACGATGTGCACAAAGGCCTGGCGGCGTTGGGAGCCTATGGCATTTGCGTGCCCGAGGACTTGGGGGGGGCCGGATTGGATTACCTCACCCTGGCCCTGGTGCTCGAAGAGATCGCGGCGGGCGACGGCGGGACGAGCACGGCCATCAGTGTGACCAATTGCCCGGTCAACGCGATCTTGATGCGCTATGGCAACGCGGCCCAACAAAAGAAATGGCTCATGCCGCTGGCGCAAGGCGAGATGCTCGGTGCGTTTTGCTTGACCGAGCCGCATGTGGGCTCGGACGCTTCGGCGTTGCGCACCACCGCCACCCGCCAGGGGGATCACTATGTCATTCAAGGCGTCAAGCAGTTCATCACCAGCGGCAAGAACGGCCAGGTGGCGATTGTGATTGCCGTGACAGACAAGTCTGCGGGCAAAAAAGGCATGAGCGCCTTCATCGTGCCCACCGACGCCCCGGGCTACCAGGTGGCCCGCTTGGAGGACAAACTGGGGCAACACTCCAGCGACACGGCACAAATCAATTTTGACCAATGCCGCGTGCCGGTCGAGAACCGCATTGGCGAGGAGGGCGAGGGCTACAAAATCGCCCTCTCGGCGCTCGAGGGTGGGCGCATCGGCATCGCTGCGCAAAGCATTGGCATGGCCCGCAGCGCGTTTGATTACGCCTTGCAGTACAGCAAGGAGCGGGAGAGTTTTGGTACCCCCATCTTCAACCACCAAGCGGTGGGCTTTCGCTTGGCCGATTGCGCCACCCAACTCGAAGCCGCTCGCCAACTCACCTGGCACGCCGCCAGCCTGCGCGATGCTGGCCAGCCGTGTTTGAAGGAAGCCGCAATGGCCAAGCTCTTTGCCAGTGAAGTGGCCGAGCGGGTGTGCAGTGCCGCGATCCAGACCTTGGGGGGCTATGGCGTGGTGAACGATTACCCGGCCGAGCGGATTTACCGTGACGTGCGCGTGTGCCAAATTTACGAGGGCACCAGCGATGTTCAAAAAATTCTCATTCAGCGGGCCCTCGCGTGAGTCGCGCTTTTGATGCAGTCTTGTTCGACTGCGATGGGGTGCTCGTCGACAGCGAGTTCATCACCTGCGGCGCCTTGCGCGACTGTTTGGCTGACATTGGTTGGGAGATGAGTCTGGCCTCGTGCATGGCCCAGTTCGTCGGTCACACCGTGCGCAGCCAGCAAGCGCTCATCGAAGCCCAAACCGGCCAGCCCTTTCGGGAGGAATGGCTCGAAGGCTTTCTGCGCTTGCGCAACGAACGGCTGGCGCAGTCGCTCGAAGCGGTGCCAGGCATTTTGGGGGCGGTCACGCACCTGCACCAGGCGCTGGCCGGGCAAATTGCCGTCGCCTCCGGGGCTGACCGTTTCAAAATCGAGATGATGCTTGGCAAAGTGGGGCTACGCCCCTTCTTTGAGGGCCGCATGTTCAGCGGTCAGGAGACGCCGCGCAACAAACCCCACCCCGACGTGTATCTGGCGGCGGCCGCCCACTTGGGCGTGCCCATCGAACGCTGTCTGGTGATTGAGGACACCCCGGTTGGCGCGCAGGCGGGCGTGGCGGCTGGTGCCACCGTCTGGGGCTATGCGGTGCATGGCCAAGCGGCCAGCCTGCAGGCGGCAGGGGTGCAGCGGGTGTTTGACGATATGCAGGCATTAAGTGCCATCCCCTAATTGACGTTTACGTAAACGTCAATCAAAATCCATCCTTTCGAGGAGCCCAGCGATGACGGTGTTGACTTCCCAGTTGAACCCCCGGTCCCATGATTTCCAAGCCAACGCCCAGGCCATGCGCGCCTTGGTCGACGATTTGCGTCAGCAAATGGCGCACGTGTCGCAAGGCGGTGGAGAGGCTGCACGCGCCAAACACACGGCGCGGGGCAAGCTGTTGCCGCGCGAGCGCGTGCAGATGTTGCTCGATCCGGGCACGCCCTTTTTGGAGGTCGCGCCTTTGGCCGCACTCCACATGTACAACGACGACGCGCCCTGCGCGGGGGTCATTGTGGGGGTGGGTCGGGTGAGCGGGGTTGATTGCATGATTGTGTGCAACGACGCCACGGTCAAAGGCGGTACCTACTACCCCATGACGGTCAAGAAACATCTGCGCGCCCAAGAGATCGCGCAACAAAACCGGCTGCCTTGCATTTATTTGGTTGATTCTGGCGGGGCGAATTTGCCCAACCAGGATGAGGTGTTTCCTGATCGAGACCACTTCGGCCGCATCTTCTACAACCAAGCCAACATGAGCGCGCAGGGCATTGCCCAGATCGCGGTTGTCATGGGCAGTTGCACGGCTGGCGGCGCTTATGTGCCGGCCATGAGCGATGAGACCATCATCGTGAAAAACCAGGGCACCATTTTCTTGGGCGGTCCTCCGCTGGTCAAAGCCGCCACGGGCGAAGTGGTGAGCGCGGAAGACCTCGGCGGCGGTGACGTGCACACCCGCTTGTCCGGTGTGGCCGACCACCTGGCGCAAAACGATTTGCACGCCATCGCGCTCGCGCGTCAAGCGGTGAAAAACCTCAATGCGCGCAAGTCACCCAACATCCCCTTGCACGAGCCGATCGCGCCGCGCTATGACGCTCAAGAGCTCTACGGCGTGATTCCAACCGACACCCGCAAGCCCTTTGATGTGCGCGAAATCATTGCCCGCATCGTGGACGACAGCGCATTTGACGAATTCAAATCGCGCTTTGGCACCACCTTGGTGTGTGGCTTCGCGCGCATCGAGGGCATTCCGGTGGGGATCATCGCCAACAACGGCATTTTGTTTTCCGAGTCCGCGCTCAAGGGGGCGCACTTCATCGAGCTGTGTTGCCAGCGCAAGACGCCCTTGGTTTTTCTGCAAAACATCACGGGTTTCATGGTGGGGCGCAAGTATGAAAACGAGGGCATCGCGCGCAACGGCGCGAAAATGGTGACCGCTGTGGCCACGGCTGCCGTCCCGAAGTTCACGATCATCATTGGGGGCAGTTTTGGCGCAGGCAACTACGGCATGTGTGGGCGGGCGTACTCCCCACGCTTTCTTTGGATGTGGCCCAATGCCCGCATCAGCGTCATGGGGGGCGAGCAAGCCGCCAGTGTGCTCGCCACCGTGAAGCGTGACGGTATTGAATCACGTGGCGGCGCTTGGAGCATGGAGGAAGAAGAGGCCTTCAAGGCCCCCATTCGCCGCCAGTATGAGGACCAGGGCCACCCCTACTACGCCAGCGCCCGGTTGTGGGACGACGGCGTGATTGATCCCGCCGACACCCGCCGGGTGTTGGGCTTGGGTCTCTCGGCCGCGCTCAACGCGCCGATCGAAGACACCCGTTTTGGCCTCTTCCGCATGTAAGGAGATTGGCATGAGCGCATTGATTCTCTCTGACTGCAATGACCGCGGTGTGGGCACCATCACGCTCAATCGCCCCGAACTGCGTAACGCCTTCAATGACGAGGTGATCGCCCAGTTGCACAGCGCCCTCGAGGCCATGGCCGAAAACCCCCGCGTGCGGGTGGTGGTGCTGGCGGGTAATGGTCCTGCCTTTAGCGCGGGCGGCGATTTGAACTGGATGCGGCGCATGGCCGACTACACCGATGCCGACAACCAGCGCGATGCAGGCAAGCTGGCCGCCTTGCTCCAGCGACTCTACACCTTGCCCCAACCAACGCTCGCGCGGGTGCATGGCGATGCGTTCGCGGGCGGCATTGGTTTGCTCTCGGCCTGCGACTTGGCCGTATGCGCCGCTGAGGCCACCTTCAGCTTGAGCGAAGTCAAGCTCGGCCTGATTCCGGCCACCATCAGCCCCTATGTCATTCGTGCCATCGGTCCACGCGCCGCGCACCGCTATTTCCTCACGGCCGAGCGCTTCCATGCAGCCGAGGCAGCCCGCATTGGCTTGGTGCATGAGGTCGTGGCGGCCGAGGCCCTCGACGCCCGTGTGGGCGCGTTGGTCGATGCTTTGCTCAGCGCGAGCCCGAATGCCTTACGCGCTTGCAAGAAGCTGCTGCATGACGTGGCCGAGCGCGAAATCAACACGGCGCTCATTGCCGAGACGGTGGCGGGCATCGCCCAGATCCGTGCCAGTGATGAGGGCAAGGAAGGCGTGCAAGCTTTCCTGCAAAAACGCAAACCGGCCTGGTTGGCCTAAACAGGGAGCGTGGAATGTTTCACAAAATTCTGATTGCCAACCGGGGCGAGATTGCCTGTCGGGTGGCCTCGACCGCGCGCCGTTTGGGGGTCCAAACCGTGGCGGTGTATTCCGATGCGGATGCGCACGCCAAGCATGTGCAGGCCTGCGATGAAGCCGTACACATTGGGGGTTCAGCCCCCAAGGACAGTTATTTGCGCTGGGAGGCCATTTTGCAAGCAGCGCGCGAGACTGGCGCGCAGGCCATTCACCCGGGCTATGGCTTTTTGAGCGAGAACGAAGCTTTTGCCCAAGCCTGCGCCGATGCCGGGATTGTCTTTATCGGCCCCCGTCCCCAGAGCATCTTGGCCATGGGTCTCAAAGCGCAGAGTAAACAGCTCATGGAGAAAGCGGGCGTGCCCTTGGTGCCGGGCTATCACGGTGAGGATCAAGACCCTGCGCTCTTACAGCGCGAGGCGGATCGTATTGGCTATCCCGTGCTGATCAAGGCCAGCGCGGGCGGTGGTGGCAAAGGCATGCGCATTGTGGAGCAGGCGGGAGACTTTGCCGCCGCACTCGCCTCCTGCCAGCGCGAGGCGATCAATAGTTTTGGCGACGACGCCGTGCTGATTGAAAAATATGTGCAACGCCCACGCCATATTGAAATTCAGGTGTTTGGCGACACCCACGGTGAGGTGGTCTATCTCTATGAGCGTGATTGCTCGGTGCAGCGACGCCATCAAAAGGTACTGGAGGAATCTCCTGCGCCCGGCATGAGTGAGTCCTTGCGGGCCGCCATGGGGGCGGCCGCGGTGGCGGCTGCCAAGGCGGTGGACTATGTGGGCGCGGGTACGGTGGAGTTCATCGTGGAGCAGGCCGCGTATGACCAGCCTGACTCCATGAAGTTCTACTTCATGGAGATGAACACCCGCTTGCAGGTCGAGCACCCAGTGACCGAGGCCGTGACCGGTCTCGACTTGGTCGAGTGGCAGTTACGGGTGGCGGCCGGAGAACCGTTGCCTTTGCGGCAATCGCAAATTCCGCGCGCAGGGCACGCCATCGAGGCGCGTATTTGCGCGGAAAACCCAGACAACCAGTTTCTGCCCGCTACCGGCACCTTGGCGGTCTACCGCAAGCCGGCGCACGCCGCGTTTAGCGTGGCGGCAACACGGGTGGACGATGGCGTGCGTGAGGGTGACGCGATCAGCCCTTTCTACGATTCCATGATCGCCAAACTCATTGTGCATGGCGATGATCGCGCGCAAGCCTTGGCCCGACTCGACGCGGCGCTGACGCAAACCCATATCGTGGGTCTGCAAACCAATGTGCAGTTCTTGCGCCGCGTGATTCAAACGCCCTCCTTCCGCCAAGCGCATTTGGACACCGCCTTGATCACGCGCGAGCAGGACCGACTCTTTGGCCAGCAGGGCTTACCAGCCGAATGGGCCGTGGCCGCGGCGGTGGTGGATGTGCTGCTGCAAGAGATGGCCAGTGCGGGCTCCGATCCATTTGATCAACGCGATGGCTGGCGCCCGTTTGGACAGAATGTGCGCCGCTTTGCCTTCGTGTGGGACGAGACGACATTGCAAGCGGATTTGCACTACGGCGTGGCGGGTGAATGGACCTTGGCGTTGGGTGAGCGCGCGTGGCCCTTGCGAGCGACACGCGCTGCGCAAAGCTTGGTGATTGACTTGGGCGCCGAACGCCGGCAGGCGCAGGTGTACTGGCACCAGGAAGGCAGTGAAGCCGTGGCCCATGTCTTCATGTCGGCGGGGGGCGCACGCTTGCAACGCTTGGATGTGCTGGCCCATGCCGGGGACACCCAAGAGGCGGGTGGGCGCTTGAGTGCTCCCATGCCCGGAAAGGTCGTCTCCTTCTTGGTGCAAGTGGGCGAAACCGTCAAGGCCGGTCAGGCTTTGGCGGTCATGGAGGCCATGAAGATGGAGCACACCTTGCATGCCCCGCGCGACGGGGTCGTGGCGGAACTGCGCTACAGCCCAGGCGACCAAGTCGCGGAGGGCGACGAATTGCTTAAACTCGAAGCTTCAGCGGCTTGATGGGGAGCGACGGTCATGTGGCCTAAGCGCGTCGAAATCAATGATGTCGGGCCACGCGATGGCCTGCAAAACGAAAAGCAGCCCGTTCCTGCGGCGGTGAAGGTTGAACTCGTCCACCGTTTGCAAAACGCGGGCCTCCAGCATATCGAGGTCACGAGCTTTGTCAGCCCCAAATGGGTGCCGCAAATGGCCGACAACGCCGAAGTGATGGCGGCCATCCACCGTGCCCCAGGGGTGACCTACTCTGTGCTCACGCCCAACCTCAAAGGGTTTGAGTCCGCCCTGGCCACCCGCCCCGATGCCGTGGTCGTGTTTGGCGCCGCGAGTGAGGCCTTCAGTCAGAAAAACATCAATTGCTCGATTGCCGAGAGCATTGAGCGCTTTGCGCCGGTCGTGCAAGCCGCGCATGCTGCGGGAATTCCGGTGCGTGGGGCCATGAGTTGTTGTTTGGGCTGTCCCTACGAGGGCGAGGTGCCGGCGTCCCAAGTGGGCTATCTGGCCGGGTTGATGAAGGCCATTGGCGTGGATGAGATTTATGTGGCCGATACCATTGGCGTGGGGACCCCCCGAGCCACCCAAGCGGCCCTGGAAGCGGCGCTTGCGCACTATCCGCTCGAGCGCATGGCCGGGCATTTCCACGATACCTACGGGCAAGCGCTGGCCAATACCCTCGCTGCCTTAGAAATGGGCGTCTGGCGCTTTGACACCTCGGTCGCCGGGCTCGGCGGCTGTCCCTATGCCAAGGGCGCGACGGGCAACGTCTCGACCGAGGACGTGGTCTACATGCTGCACGGCATGGGCATTGAAACGGGCATTGACCTTGACGCCCTGATCGACGCCGGCGTGTTCATCAGTCAAGCCTTGGGTCGTAAGCCCAATTCTCGCGTGGCCACGGCCTTGCTCAACAAGCGCGCCCCGCAAAGCGCCCCCGCCTGAAACCCCATGCGAGCCCCTGAACCCGTGCGCCCGACTGAACCGATGCCGCGCGCTTGGCGGTTGGAGAAATTGGCCCAGCAACGCGAGGCGGTGCTGGCCAGCCCCGACGCCCCCCCGTCGCCCTGTGTGTCGATTTGCAAGATCGATCCAAAGACCCAGTGGTGCCAGGGCTGTTACCGCACCTTGCCCGAGATCGCGGCTTGGTCCCGCATGGACGATGCCGCCCGACGTGAAGTGTGGGCCGCGATGGGCCCACGATTGGAGAATGCCGCATGAAGACCATCACCTTCTACCTCGACTTCATCTCGCCCTACGC
>VEQC01000119.1 GCA_018883455.1 Limnohabitans sp.
TTGTAGAACAGAGGCTCTCCCTGAGCCTGCCGTCTGTCTCTCCAGTCACCGATCCGATCACGACCACTTCATGACCCTGCGCATCTATAACACGCTCACGCGTGCGCTGGAAGCTTTTTCCCCACTCGAGCCTGGCCATGTCCGCATGTATGTCTGCGGCATGACCGTCTACGACCTCTGCCACCTCGGCCACGCGCGCTCCATGATCGCCTTTGACGTGGTTCAGCGTTGGCTCAAGGCGAGCGGCTACCGAGTGACCTACGTGCGCAACATCACCGACATCGATGACAAGATCATCACCCGCGCGCTGGAAAACCGCGAAACCATCCGCGGGCTCACCAACCGCATGATCGACGCTTTGCATCAGGATGCCGACGCCCTGGGCATCGAGCGCCCCACCCACGAACCCCGTGCCACCGATTTCGTGCCCCAGATGTGCGACATGATCGGCACCTTAGAACAAAAGGGTCTGGCCTACCGCGTGGCCAATGGTGATGTGAACTACGCCGTGCGGGAGTTCGACCGCCAAGCCACCGGTACCTACCGCTATGGCCAACTCTCGGGCAAGTCGCTCGACGAATTGCGCGCCGGCGAGCGCGTGGCCACTGACGACGGCAAGCGCGACCCCCTCGATTTTGTGCTCTGGAAAGCCGCCAAACCCAACGAACCCGACGACGCCAAATGGCAGGCCCCCTTTGGTGCGGGCCGTCCGGGCTGGCACATCGAGTGCTCCGCCATGAGTTGCGCGCTCTTGGGGGAGCGCTTTGACATTCATGGCGGCGGCGCCGATTTGCAGTTCCCCCACCACGAAAACGAGATCGCCCAGAGCATGGGCGCCACCGGGCAAGACTTCGCCCAGGTCTGGATGCACAACGGCTTTATCAATGTGGACAACGAAAAAATGTCCAAGAGCCTGGGCAACTTCTTCACGATTCGCGAGGTGCTCGCCGAGTTCGACCCCGAAACCATTCGCTTCTTTGTGGTGCGCAGCCACTACCGCAGCCCGCTGAACTACAGCGATGTGCATTTGCAAGACGCACGCGCTGCGCTCAAGCGCCTCTACACCACCTTGGATGCCGTGCCCCCCGAGTCCGTCAACATCGATTGGGCGCAGCTCCAAGCCGCGCGCTTTGCGGCGGCAATGAACGACGACTTCGCCACCCCAGAGGCAGTGGCCGTCCTCTTTGAACTCGCCAGCGAAGCCAACCGTACCCAAAGCGCGGCCACTTCGGGTTTGCTCAAAGCCCTCGGCGGCCTCTTGGGCTTGTTGCAAGACGACCCCAAGGCCTTTTTGCGTGCCGGCTCGTCGCTGGACGCCGCCGATATCGAGGCTCAAATTGCCGCCCGCGCGGCGGCCAAGGCGGCCAAAGACTACGCCTTGGCCGATCAAATTCGCCAAGCCCTGCTCGGGCAGGGCATCGTGCTCAAAGATTCCCCCACGGGCACCACCTGGGAGCGTGCCTGATGGCCCCCACCATAGTCACCATCGCCACCCCAGATTACTGGTCCGATGCTTGCCGTCACCTCATGCGCAAAGACCGCGTGATGAAGCGCCTCATCCCCCAGTTTGGCGACGCCTGCTTGCAGTCGCGCGGCGACGCCTTTGTCACCCTCGCGCGCAGCATCGTGGGGCAACAAATTTCCGTCAAAGCGGCGCAGGCCGTGTGGGATCGTTTTGCCAAGCTCAGTCGCCGCCTCACCCCCGGCCAAGTGCTCAAGATGAAGGTGGACGACATGCGCGCAGCCGGCCTCTCGGCGCGCAAAGTGGAGTACCTGGTCGATCTCGCCTTGCACTTTGACAGCGGGGCATTACAGGTGAGCCACTGGCCCTCGATGGACGACGAGGCCATCATCACCGAGCTCGTCTCCATTCGCGGCATTGGGCGCTGGACCGCGGAGATGTTTCTCATCTTCCACCTCATGCGCCCCAATGTCCTGCCGCTAGACGACATTGGTCTGATCAATGGCATCAGCCAGAACTATTTCTCGGGCGAGTCCGTCAGCCGCAGTGATGCGCGCGAAGTGGCCGCCGCCTGGCAACCCTTTTGCAGTGTTGCAACTTGGTATATTTGGCGCTCAATGGATCCCCTGCCCGTGGAATATTGAGCCTCACGGAGACCTGCATGGCCAAACGCACTTTTTTAGACTTTGAACAGCCCATCGCCGAACTTGAAGGCAAGATCGACGAATTGCGCTATGTGCAGAGCGAATCCGCCGTCGACATTTCCCAAGAAATCGAGCAGTTGACCAAAAAAAGCCAACAGCTCACCAAGGAAATCTACAGCAACCTCTCCCCCTGGCAGATCACCAAAATCGCCCGACACCCCGAGCGCCCCTACACCCTCGACTACATCCAAGAAATCTTCACCGATTTCCAAGAGTTGCATGGCGACCGGCACTTTGCCGACGACCTCTCCATCGTGGGTGGGCTCGCGCGCTTTAACGGCAATCCTTGCATGGTGCTGGGCCACCAAAAAGGCCGCGACACCAAAGAGCGCGCCATGCGCAACTTTGGCATGAGCCGCCCCGAGGGCTATCGCAAGGCTTTGCGCCTGATGAAGACCGCCGAGAAGTTCAAACTCCCCGTCTTCACCTTTGTCGACACCCCGGGCGCCTACCCCGGCATCGACGCCGAGGAGCGCGGCCAGTCCGAGGCCATTGGCCGCAACATCTTTGAGATGGCGCAACTCGAAGTGCCCATCATCACCACCATCATTGGCGAAGGCGGCTCAGGCGGAGCGCTCGCCATCAGCGTGGCCGACCAAGTCCTCATGCTGCAGTACTCCATCTACTCGGTCATCAGCCCCGAGGGCTGTGCCTCCATCCTGTGGAAGACCTCAGATCGCGCGGAGGACGCCGCCGAGGCCCTGGGCATCACCGCGCACCGCCTCAAGGCGCTGAGCCTCATCGACAAAATCGTCAACGAACCCGTGGGCGGGGCCCACCGCGACCACAAACAAATGGCCGCCCAACTCAAGCGAGGCCTCAACGACGCTTGGCGACAAGTGAGCGACCTCAAGGTCAAGGAACTGCTCGAAAAACGCTACGAGCGCCTGCAAAGTTATGGCCGCTTCAGCGACACCAAAGCCGACGCTCGCTGATTTCCCCGAGTTCGCGCCCGCGCCCGAAGCGCCCTTGGCCGTCGCCTTGAGCGGCGGGGCCGACTCCACCGCCTTGCTCATTGCCAGCGCCCTGCGCTGGCCGCATCAAGTCCACGCCATCCATGTTCACCACGGCTTACAAGCCGCCGCCGACGGCTTTGCCGCCCACTGCGCGCAGCTGTGCGCGGCCTGGCAAGTGCCCCTGATCGTGCGCCACGTCGACGCGCGCCACGCCCCTGGCGAAAGCCCCGAAGACGCCGCCCGCCGCCACCGCTACCAAGCCTTGGCCGACGCCGCCCGGGAAATCAACCCCGCCCACCCCGTGAGCGTGCTGCTGGCCCAACAGGCCGACGACCAAGTCGAAACCCTCTTGCTCGCGCTCTCACGCGGCGCGGGGTTGCCGGGCTTGGCGAGCATGCCCGAGCGCTTCGAGCGCCACGGTGTGCACTTTGTGCGCCCGTGGCTACACGCCAGCGGCGAGGCCATCCGCAGCACCCTAGAGCGTTTGGGCCAGGCTTGGGCCGAAGACCCCACCAACCAAGATCTGCGCTACACCCGCAACCGCATTCGCGCCGAAATCCTGCCCGCGCTCGCCCGTGCCTTCCCCGCCTGGCGCCAAACCTTCCCCCGCAGCGCCGCCCACGCGGCCCAGGCGCAGCGGCTCCTGGCCGAAATCGCTGCGCAAGACCGAGCGGCAGTGGGCACGCCCCCCCGCATTCGTGCCCTCCAGGCCCTGAGTGCCGAGCGCCAGGCCAATGTGCTGCGCGATTGGCTGCGCGAGGAAGGGCTCACCCCCCAAACCGCGCAGTTGCAAGAGCTTTTGCGCCAAATTCAAGCCTGCCAGACCCGCGGTCACGACCTCTCCCTCAAGGTGGGGGCCGGTCGGGTGGCGCGCGATGGCGAGGTGCTGCGTTGCTACAATCGGTAGTTTTGCCTTCTTACGCATTTCTGTCATGGCACTGATCGTTCACAAATATGGCGGCACCTCGATGGGCTCGACCGAGCGCATCCGCAATGTCGCCAAGCGCGTGGCCAAATGGGCGCGCGCGGGCTACCAAATGGTGGTCGTCCCCTCCGCCATGAGCGGTGAAACCAACCGTTTGCTGGGCTTGGCCAAAGAGCTCCAGCCGGCGCAATCCGCGGCCGCAACCCTGCGCGAACTCGACATGCTCGCCGCCACCGGCGAGCAAGCCTCCTCGGCATTGCTCGCCATCGCCTTGCAAGCCGAAGGCCTCGAAGCCGTGAGCTACGCTGGCTGGCAAGTCCCCATCCGCACCAACAGCGCCTACACCAAAGCCCGCATCGAGTCGATTGACGACGTGCGCGTGCGCGCCGACCTCAAAGCCGGCCGCGTGGTGATCATCACGGGCTTTCAAGGCATCGACGAAGGCGGCCACATCACCACCCTTGGCCGTGGCGGCTCTGACACCTCGGCCGTGGCCGTGGCAGCAGCCCTCAAGGCGGACGAGTGCCTTATCTACACCGACGTCGATGGCGTCTACACCACCGACCCCCGCGTGGTGCCGGAGGCGCGTCGCTTGCAAACCGTGAGCTTTGAGGAAATGCTCGAAATGGCCTCCCTCGGCTCCAAAGTGCTGCAAATCCGCTCCGTCGAATTCGCGGGCAAATACAAAGTTCCCCTGCGGGTGCTCTCGAGCTTCACCCCCTGGGACATCGATCTGAAAGAGGAAGCCCGCTCCGGCACCCTCATCACCTTTGAGGAAGACGAAAAAATGGAACAAGCCATCGTTTCTGGCATCGCATTCAACCGTGACGAAGCCAAAATCTCCGTCGTCGGCGTGCCCGACAAGCCTGGCATCGCCTACCAAATCCTGGGTGCCGTGGCCGACGCCAACATCGAAGTCGACATGATCATCCAAAACATCTCCAAGGATGGCAAAACCGACTTCAGCTTCACCGTCCACCGCAACGACCACGCCCGCGCCCTCGACCTCCTCAAAGGCAAGATCGTGCCGGCCTTGGGCGCGCAAGACGTGTTGGGCGACAACAAGATCTGCAAAGTCTCCATCGTCGGCATCGGCATGCGCAGCCACGTGGGCGTTGCCAGCAAAATGTTCCGAAGCCTGAGCGAAGAGGGCATCAACATCCAGATGATTTCCACCTCCGAAATCAAAACCTCGGTGGTCATCGACGAGAAGTACATGGAGCTCGCCGTGCGCGCCCTGCACAAAGCTTTTGACCTCGACCAGCCCACAAGCTGATGCCTTTGGTGTATCATTGACCCAACCAGGAAACGTGACCGAGAGGCCGAAGGTGCTCCCCTGCTAAGGGAGTATGGGGTGTAGAGCCCCATCGAGGGTTCGAATCCCTCCGTTTCCGCCAGTTGAGATTCCCGGTTAGTCCAAGATTGACCGGTCAAATCCAGAAAAACCCCCGTAAATCAAAGCGTTACGGGGGTTTTTTGTTTTCTGTCGTCCCAGATCGTCCAATCCAATCCGGTCATAAGTGGGGGTAAAACTGGGGGTATTTTTCTGCGCGAGTGGGGGTATTTTCCGAGAAGCGGGGGTATTATGGGCTTCAGCTAGGAGAGGCCCATGGCCCTGACCAACATCGCAATCAACAAAGCGGCGCCTAAAGACAAGCCTTACAAACTCAGTGATACAGGTGGCCTGTTCCTGTACGTGACTCCCGCAGGCGGCAAGAGTTGGCGTTGGAAATACCGGGTCAACGGCAAAGAAAAAACGATGACCTTTGGCCTGTACCCAGACATCGGATTGGCCCAAGCTAGAGATCTCCATGCTCAGGCTCGACGTGAAAAAGCCATGGGATCGGACCCGATGGTGGATCGCATGACCACCAAGCTGGTGAAGCGAATTGCGGCCGACAACTCCTTTTCTTCGGTCGCACTGGCTTGGCATGAGCAGTGGAAGTCAGCCCGAAACGAACGCCACGCAGACTATGTGTTGCGGCGCCTCCAGTCAGATGTGTTCCCGATCATCGGGGCGCGACCGATTTCTGAGATCCAGGCCATTGAGCTGGTTGGCATGGTCAAGAAGATCGCCGCACGTGGGGCGCTGGATATCGCAAAACGGTCCTACCAGACGTGTGGCCAGGTGTTTCGCTATGCCGTGGCCCATGGACTGGCACAGACAAACCCGATCGGGAGTGTGAAACCCTCGGACATCTTGCCTTCCCGAAAAACGGAGAACTTTGCCCGAATCAGCGCCCAGGAGTTGCCTGATTTGATGCGCCAGATCGAGGCGTACCAAGGGGCAGCTATTACTCGCCTTGCCATGAAACTTATGGCGTTGACCTTTGTCCGTACGAGCGAACTGATTGGAGCCAAGTGGGCAGAGTTCGACTTTGAGAAAGAGCAGTGGCGGATACCGGCGAGCCGCATGAAGATGAAAACGGAACACATCGTTCCGCTCGCGCCTCAGACGCTGGAAGTCTTGTTGACCCTAAATTTCATCACCGGGCACTCCAAGTTGCTGTTCCCGGGAGAGCGAGATCACGAGAAATCCATGTCCAACAACACGATCTTGGCGGCCTTAAAGCGCATGGGGTACGGTGGCCGAATGACTGGGCACGGGTTTCGAGGGGTGGCCTCAACGCTACTGCATGAACAGGGGTTTGAGCATGAACACATCGAACTCCAATTGGCGCACATGGAGCGCAATGCCGTGTCAGCAGCTTACAACCACGCCAAATATCTCAAGCAGCGCACGGAGATGATGAAGGCCTGGGCCAAATATCTTGAGAAGATTTCCAAGACGGGTGTGGTTCAGGAGTTGAGGGCTGCATGAAGCCCAACGCATCCAGACCAGCGTGTGCCAAGTACAAAACTTTCACGATGACTCCAGACAACCAGGCATTAGGCCCTGAGCAGACGGCAAGGGCGCTACTGTATGTGCAACTCGCGCAAAGCATTCGAGAGCTGCTCGGTGATGAGACGGTGGTGGTGCCCCCTCGAATTGTTCAACCGCTCCACAACGGAGGAAGTCTCTTTGTGATGCCGGCAGCAGATTCACGAGTGGCCATCACCAAGTTGATTACCTTCGTGGCAGACAACGCGAATCGGCAATTGCCTGCCATTCAAGGTGATGTGGTGGTGTTCGATGCCCGAGATGGTCAAAGGCTGAAAATTCTTCATGGCCCGACCGTGACGGCTAGGCGTACGGCGGCAGTGTCTCTATTGGCGGCTCAAGAGCTGGCACCTGAGCCCCAAGGCCGATTATTGATTGTGGGGGCGGGCGTCCAAGGGCGTTCGCACTTGGAAGCTTTTGTCGAAGGTTTGGGTGTTCGTGAAGTGATGATCGCATCGCGATCACGTCACAGTGCCGATGCATTGGTGGCACATGCGCTTAGTCTAGGTGTGCAGGCACGGCGAACTGATGACCCCGATGCAGCGATGAGTGAGTGCACCCTGGTGGTGAGTAGCACCAGTGCACAAGCTGTGGCACTGCGCGCCTTGCCGCGTGACGATGCTTTTGTATGTGCTGTGGGAGCATTCACCCCCAAGATGGTTGAATGGGCCCCCGAGGTGTGCCGGCATGTGGCTTCAAAGGGCCGTATCGTGGTAGACACCAGAGAGGCTGACCACGAGGCAGGAGATCTGCTGCAGGCCGGGTTGAATGTCACCGCCTATGACTCTTTGGCGGATGTGATCAAGCGTCGATCCTCATCGCGGCAAAATAATCCCTCAATTGGACCTGTTATTTTTAAAAGCTGTGGATGGGCGGGCTGGGACTTGGCCGCTGCCCGTTGCTGTGTTTAAGCCATTAGCTTTTCGGCTCTCAACTCATCCTGGATCAGGTCAGCCG
>VEQC01000120.1 GCA_018883455.1 Limnohabitans sp.
GATGTGTTCTGCTTCGCGCCGGGCACCGGGCACGATACCGTGCTCGACTTCAATGCCCATGAGGACAAGATCGATCTGCGCGCCTATATCCACTTGATTGCCGAAGACTTGCAATGGCAAACCGTCTCGACACCGCAAGGGGATCGATTGCAACTCAACCTTCCGGGCGATGACCGGATCGATTTCGACACCCCCCAAGTCTTGAATCAAATCCGCACGCGGGTGGAGCTGGGGTAATCCACGCTTGTCCATCGAAATGGAAAATGACGAGAATAAATTAGTGATAAAGTAAATATTTATTGAAATTAAAGAGGCAAATTATGCTATTCAATCGTCTTATTCCAGTTCGCATGGGCGTCGTGGCGTTTCTCGCACTCGTGAGTGCGTGTGGCGGTGGCGCCAGTAATGACGGGACGGTGTTTTTTGAAAACAGTACCGTGGCCTTCATCCAGTATGTGGAAAACAAACGCGCCCAATTGGGAGGGACGCACAAACCCCTGGTCAAACTCGATCTGTACACGCAGCCCACCCCAGCAGATAACTTTTCGAGCTTGCGCGCCGCCTTTGCCGCTGCTGGTTTGAGCGCCCAAAATTTCGATCTTGTCCGCACCGCGGTAGGCCCCAATACCTTGGACGTGCACAGTTCGGCCTCTCCCTTCTGCTATGCCGCGGCCCTGGGGTTCTTCACCCGTATCAACAACACCCCGTGATCGACTGACTCTCTGCATGATGTCACAATTCGTTTGTGTCCTTACCCAGTCTGCTGCGCCTCTTTCTGCTCTCCGCCATCTGGGGCGCTTCGTTCCCCTTCATGCGGGTGGGCGTCACGGCGCTCAGCCCGGCGCAGCTCATTTTTTGGCGCGTGGGCTTGGCCAGTCTGTTTCTGAGCGTGGGCGCCCTGCTGTTGCGCCGTGGTCTGCAACTGCGGGGCAATCTGCGCCATTACTTTGTGCTGGGTTTTTTCAACTGCGTGCTGCCCTTCATGCTCTATGCCTATGCCGCACGCGTCGCCCCCGCAGCCTTGCTCGCGGTGCTCAACGCCACCGCGCCCATGTGGGCCACCGCCATTGCCGCCGTGCTCACCCAACAAGGCATCCGGGGCAAGACCGCCTTGGGGCTGTTGCTGGGTATCGCCGGCGTGAGTTTGCTTGCGGGAATCGAGACCACCCACATTCCCGCAGGCGGTGGCTTGGCCGTGTTGGCCGGTTTGGGTTCGGCATTTTGCTATGGCATCGCCACCCACTATTCCCGTCATGCACGCGACATCGAGCCCTACGCCAACGCGCACGGTTGCCTCTGGGCGGCCACCCTAACCTTGGCGCCCCTCTTCTTCTGGGATCCCATTCCCGCGCAGGCGCCCGCCGAAACGGTCTGGCTGGCAGTGATCGGTTTGGGCATTTTGTGCAGTGGCGTCGCTTATCTTCTCTACTTCCGCTTGGTTGCCGACATCGGCCCAGCCTCCGCCCTCACGGTGACCTTTCTGGTACCCGTCTTTGGCATCCTCTGGGGCTATCTCTTTTTAGACGAGGCGATTGGCTGGCACACGGCAGCCGGTTGCATGCTCGTGCTCATGGGCACCGCTTGGGTAACCGGATTCACCTGGGCACCACTGCGCAAAACCTAAGTGTCTGCGCGCATCCGGAGGGTCTATGACCCTTCTAGCGTCCCCCGAATTGTTTGAGCAGGCCGATGCGTGCTTTCGCCGCGCGATGCAAGCCTTCACCCAGCAAAATACCCAAGAGGCACGGCGTGAATTTGAAGATGCCTTGCATCGCTATCAGCAGCTCAGCGCCGAACACCCACAAAATCCAGTGCTGCATTACAACCAGGGGCTGGTCTATCAGTATCTCGATCGCTTGGAAGAGGCCCTCGCCAGTTACGAACGCTCGCTGGCCATCCGCCCGGATCACCCCGACACACTCAATAACCGTGGCGGCGTACTCCATCGTCTCCAGCGGTATGCCGAGGCATTGCAGAGCTACGAGCGCATCTTTGCTCAGCGCGTCGAACATGCCGACGCCTACAACAACGCCACCATGGCCCTATTGGCTTTGCAGCGACCCCTCACCGCTAAGGAACTGCCGTCTTTGGGGTTGCGGCTATCGGAAAAAATGCGAACGCCCGCTTTGATCACGGCGTAGGGCTCGCCTCTCTCATTGAGGCTCAGCATAGCCCATCCGAGCGATGTGGTGCCAAGATCTATACCTAATCTGTATTTTAAAGAATTCATAAAATCACCTTGATTGATTTTAAAGAATACTATGGTATAGTAAAGATTCGACGATTGGGAAATGCGCTCTGACCGCTAACAAGCTGAAAGATGCACCAAATCCGGGGCCGCCACTTGGCGGCCCCTTTCTATTTATCGGCAACATTTGCCTAAGAAGGGGTGATCTTTCGGGAGGCGGTGTTTGGCATCTCCTCTGGTTCGAGTTGTGATTCACACCCGACATAATCCCCCCATGACCTCCCTCATCGCCGTCTACACCACCACCGATAGCCCCGAACTGGCCGAGCGCTTGGCGCGTGATTTGGTGCAAGCGCGCTTGGCGGCGTGCGTGCACATCGAGTCCATCGAGAGCGTTTACGAATGGGCGGGTAAGCTTGAGCACGCGCGCGAGTGGCGGCTCATGTGCAAAACGGTGCAAGGTCGGTATGCAGATTTGGCCGCGGCCATTGCGCAACGGCACAACTATGCGCTGCCTGCCCTCTATGCCTTACCCATTACAGACGCGAGTCCGGCTTACCAGGCTTGGGTCGAGGCGCAAACCACGCCAGAGCCCCTTGCCGAGGCCTGACGCTCTGAGAGTCGCTTCGTTTAGGCTGCCACCGGCAGGAGTTTGGCCAGAAGCCCGCCTTGCTTTTCAGCGGGGAGTGGAATCCACACGCGAACCGGACTACCCTGGGCCACTGAAATGGTCTGGCCGTCGGCATTGCGCATGGCCGTGAGTTCCACTTGCAGATTGCCACTGGGGTGGATCACCTCCAGCGTGTCACCCACCTCGAAGCGGTTCTTTGTCACCACCTCAGCCCAGCCGTCTTGCACGCCTTGGATTTCGCCCACAAACTGGCTGCGTTGCGCCATGGAGCTGCCGGTCTCGTAGTTTTGGTAGCTTTGCGCGGGGCGGCGCTCCAAAAAGCCGGTGGTGTAGCCTCGGTTGGAGAGGCCTTCGAGCTCGGTGATCAGATGCGGGTTGAAGGGGCGTCCGGCCACGGCGTCGTCAATCGCGCGTCGATAGACCTGGGCCGTGCGGCTCACGTAGTAGAGGCTCTTGGTGCGGCCCTCGATCTTGAGCGAGTCCACGCCAATTTGCACCAAGCGCTCGACCAATTCCACCGCGCGCAAATCTTTGCTGTTCATGATGTAGGTGCCGTGCTCATCTTCCATGATGGGCATGAGCTGGCCGGGGCGACCGGCTTCCTCAATCAAGTAAACCTTGTCCGCAGCCGGGTGACGAGGCGCACCGCCGCAGCTGGCGAAAGATTGATCGGCCTGGGCTTGCTCTTGCGCGAAATCAAAATCGCCTTCCAAGCGCATGGGCGCCACGTCGCCGCTGTCGGTCTCGTCGGTCGCGGCCTGCGTGCTGTAGTTCCAGCGACAGGCGTTGGTGCACGTGCCTTGGTTGGGGTCGCGTCGGTTGAAGTAACCCGAGAGCAGGCAGCGGCCAGAGTAAGCGATGCACAAGGCCCCGTGCACAAACACCTCCAGCTCCATGTCCGGACATTCTTGGCGAATCATGGCCACTTCGTCCAAACTCAGCTCGCGCGAGAGGATGATGCGCGTGACCCCCACGCTTTGCCAGAATTTCACGCTCGCCCAGTTGGTGGTGTTGGCCTGCACGGAGAGATGAATGGGCACTTCGGGCCACTTCTCGCGCACCATGGTGATCAAGCCCGGGTCGGCCATGATCAAGCCATCGGGTTTGAGCGCGATCACGGGTTCAATGTCGCGCAGGTAGGTGCGCACTTTGTCGTTGTGCGGGATCAAATTGCTCGTGACAAAGAATTTCTTGCCGCGCGCGTGCGCCTCAGAAATGCCTTGGGCAATTTGCTCGAGTTTGAATTCGTTGTTGCGCGCGCGCAGGCTGTAGCGCGGCTGGCCGGCATAGATGGCATCGGCGCCGTAGTCGTAGGCCGCGCGCATTTTGTCGAGCGAGCCTGCGGGGAGCAAGAGTTCAGGGGCCTTGGGCGTCATGGCGAGGTCCGGTAAGGGATAAACCGCTATTTTCGCCGCTTTGGCCAATCGGTGCAGGGGCAGGGGGCTCGGGCACAATCAGGCCCCTATGCAAACCCGTTTTGCCATCGTCGGGGCCGGCATGGCTGGCTTGGCGGCCGCTCTGGTCGCGCGTCGCCTCCAATGGCAGGTCGATGTTTTCGAGCGCTCACCCGCGTTGCAAGAGGTGGGCGCGGGCATCCAACTTGGGCCCAATGCCACCCGCATTTTGCGCGCCTGGGGGCTCGACGCCGCGCTGTCCCCCCTCGCCGTGCGCCCTAAGGCCGTTGAAGCCTGGTGCGCCGAGCGCGGCGAGCGCCTGGCCTCCTTGGATTTGGCGGCTTTGGCCGCGCGCCACGGCGCGCCCTACCTGAGCATTCACCGGGCGGATTTGCAACAGGTGCTGGCCCAAGCCGCGCAGTCAGCGGGAGCGCAGCTTCATTTGGGCCAACCCGTTCAAGCGCTGCATCTGCAGCCGCAGGCGGTGCAACTCGATACCCGTGCCGAGTCTTACGCCGCTGTGGCCGTGGCCGACGGGGTATGGAGTCCCCTGCGCGCGCAGGTGCTCTCGCCCGAAGCACAGGACCAAACGCCTTTGCGCTGGAGTGGCCACGTGGCCTACCGGGCCCTCTTGCCCATGTCGTCTGTACCCGCCTCCTGGCGCTTGCAAACGGTTCAGGTGTGGATGGCCCCGCGCCTGCACGCGGTGGTGTATCCCATTCGGGCGGGTGAATGCTTAAATGTGGTGGTGCTGGTGGCGCATCAGGCCGCGTCCAACCTGGGGCAGGACCGTGGTTGGGATGCGCTGGCCGACCCAGAGGCCGTGCAAGCCGATCTGGCACACGCCCTGCGCGGCACGCACGCGCAGATTCAATCCTTGCGTGAAGCGGTGCCCGAGTGGCGCGTTTGGCCGCTCATGAGTCGCGTGCCCGTGGCCGGTGCGCATCACTGGGGGCAGGGGGCTCGCGCAGTGCTCTTGGGCGATGCAGCGCACCCCATGTTGCCCTACTTGGCCAAGGGCGCGGGCATGGCCATCGAAGACGCCCACGTGCTGGGCCAAACCATGCGTGAGGCCTCTGTCGCGCAATGGCCGCTGCGCTTACAAGCCTTCGCCCGCGCGCGCAACGATCGCGTGGCCCGCGTGCAGCGCACGGCCGCGCGCAACGGTGGGGTGTTTCACGCCACGGGTGGTGTGCGCTGGGGGCGCGATTGGGCCTTGCGTTTGGCCGGTGAGCGGCTGATGGAGGCGCGCTGGCTGTATGGAGAGCGCCACGGCCTTTGAACGGCTCAGCCCGCCAGAGGCGGTAGACCATGACGCTGGCGCGCCCGTGCGCAGGCATCACTGCCTTCGGCAAACTCCCGACACGGCGAGGGGCGCCACTCGTAAATGCCACAGGCCACGGATTGGCCGAGCGTGCCGGTCAAGGCGGCGCAACGCACCGGCACATGATCGGTACCCCGCATGCGGCAGGTGCTGCCATGGACATCCACGCACAACCCCTCGGGGACAGAGCCCCCGTGGTCTTCCCGTTCGTAGACCGAAAAATCCACTCGAAAGCTGGCGCAACAGGCGCCACAGTGCTGGCACGCGCTCATGGGTCCGCTGGCGTTACTGCTTGCCCAGCAGCAGGTACTCCATGAGGGCTTTTTGCACGTGCATGCGGTTCTCGGCTTCGTCCCAAACCACCGACTGCGGCCCATCGATCACGTCGGCCGCCACCTCTTCCCCACGGTGCGCGGGTAGGCAGTGCATGAAAAGGGCATCGGGCTTGGCGCGCGCCATCATGGGGGCGTCCACGCACCAATTGGCGAAAGCTTTTTTGCGCGCCTCATTCTCTGCCTCGTAACCCATGCTGGTCCAGACATCCGTGGTCACCAAATCGGCGCCTGCGCAGGCCTCGTGCGGGTCATCAAACACGCGGTAGCAGTGCTCGGGCACGCCCGCAATGCTGGGGTCGATTTCATAGCCACTGGGCGTGCTCACGTGCACCATAAAGCCCAGCATGTCCGCCGCCTGGAGCCAGGTGTTGGCCATGTTGTTGCCGTCGCCCACCCAGGCCACCACTTTGCCCTTGAGACAGTCCAAGGGGTGAGTGAGTTGGCCGCGGTGTTCGATGAAGGTGAACAAGTCGGCCAAAATTTGGCAGGGGTGAAATTCGTTGGTCAGCCCGTTGATCACGGGTACCCGGGAATTCGCGGCGAAGCGGGCAATCTTGGATTGTTCGTAGGTGCGAATCATCACCAAATCGACCATTCGGCTGATGACCTTGGCGCTGTCCTCAATGGGCTCGGCGCGACCGAGTTGGCTGTCACCCGTGGTGAGGTGCACCACCGACCCTCCCAACTGATACATGCCCGCTTCAAAGCTCACGCGCGTGCGCGTTGAGGCTTTCTCAAAAATCATGGCCAGCGTGCGATCGACCAGCGGGTGGTGTTTCTCGTAGGCCTTGAATTTTTTCTTGATCACACCCGCGCGATGAAACAGGTAAGCGGTCTCATCCAGGGAGAGATCGGTGAATTGCAAATAATGCTTCATGTTTGGGCCTCAGCCAAAAAGTCGCGCACCAAGGGCACGAGCAAGGAGACGATTTCATCGGCCTGGGCTTCGGTCAAGATCAGGGGAGGCACCAAGCGAATCACGCGATCGGCCGTCACGCTCAGCAACAGACCCGCCTCCAAGGCCCGGTTCATGATCACCCCGCAGGAGCGGTCGAGCTCAATGCCCAACATCAAACCCTGCCCGCGAATCTCCACCACGCCTTGTAGGCCGCCAAGGTTGCGTTCGAGCGCGGCACGCAAATGCGCGCCCACGCGCGCGGCGTTCTCCAGCAAGCCGTCCTCTTCCATGATGCGGATGGTCTCGAGCCCCGCCCGCATGGCCAAGGGGTTGCCGCCAAACGTGGTGCCATGGTTGCCCGGCTGAAAAATCTGCGCCGCCTTGGGCCCCGCCACCACCGCGCCAATGGGGACCCCCGAAGCCAAGCCTTTGGCCAAGGGCATGACATCGGGCAGGATCTCGGCCCACTGGTGGGCGAACCATTTGCCCGTGCGACCCATGCCGCACTGCACTTCGTCAATCATGAACAACAAGTCATGGGCATCGCACAAGGCGCGGACGTCTTTTAAGTATTGGCGTTGCAGGGGCGTGACGCCACCTTCGCCTTGAATGGTCTCCACGAACACCGCGCACACGCGTGGGTCACGCGCGGCTTCGCGCATGGCCGCGATGTCGTTGACCGGCACCCGCAAAAAGCCCTCGGGCAGGGGGCCAAAACCTTCCTTGATTTTTTCATTGCCCGTGGCGGCCAGGGTGGCGATGGAGCGACCGTGGAAAGATTTTTCCAACACGATGATGTGGGGCACCTCAATCCCTTTGCCATGACCGAACTTGCGCGCGAGCTTGATCGCGGCTTCGTTGGCCTCAAGACCTGAATTGCAGAAGAACACATTTGTCAAACCCGAGAGCGCGACGAGCTTGGCCGCCAAGGCCTCCTGACCCGGGATGTGATAGTAGTTACAGATGTGCATCATCTTGGCCACTTGGTCTTGCAGCGCGGGAACCAGTTTGGGGTGGTTGTGCCCCAGGGTGTTGACCGCAATACCCGCCAAGCCATCGAGGTAGCGTTTGCCTTGGGTGTCCCAGACG
>VEQC01000321.1 GCA_018883455.1 Limnohabitans sp.
TTCCAGGCCATACCACTGCCCAAAAGCGGGGGATCCGCGCCGGATCTCCACCGCCACGTCAAATACCGCCCCTTGGGTGACGCGCACGAGTTTGCCTTGGGGCTGCTCCACCTGGTAGTGCAAGCCACGCAGCACGCCTTGGGCTGAGAGGCTGTGGTTATCTTGCACAAAGTTCGGCTGCCATCCGGTTGCCTCGGCAAAGTCGCGCGCGTTAAAGCTCTCAAAGAAAAATCCCCGCGCGTCGCCAAACACCTTGGGTTCGAGCACCAAGACGCCGGGGATGGGGGTAGGGGTGACCTGATAAGGCATGGCTTAATGGCGCAGGAGTTGCAGGAGGTATTGGCCGTAACCGTTTTTGGCCAGGGGCGAGGCCAGCTTCTCGAGCGCGGCCGCATCAATCCAACGTTGGTGATAAGCAATCTCTTCGGGGCAAGCCACCATCAGCCCCTGGCGCTTTTGCAAGGTGGCAATAAAGCTGGCCGCTTCGAGCAAGCTATCGTGGGTACCCGTATCGAGCCAAGCGTAGCCACGCCCCATGATCTCCACAGAGAGTTCACCTTGGCTGAGGTACTGGCGATTGACATCCGTGATTTCGAGCTCGCCGCGAGCGGAGGGGCGAATATGGGCCGCGATGTCGCACACCTGCGCGTCATAAAAATACAGACCCGTGACGGCATAGTTGCTCTTGGGCTGCTGGGGTTTTTCCTCAATGCTGATCGCCCGCTGCGCGTCATCAAATGCAACCACGCCATAGCGCTCGGGGTCGTGCACATGGTAGGCAAAGACCGTTGCCCCCTGTTGCCTTGCTTGGGCTTGCTGCAACTGCTTGACCAAATCGTGGCCGTAGAAAATGTTGTCCCCTAAGACTAGAGCGCTGGGGTGGCCGCCGATGAAGGCACGCCCGATCAGAAAGGCCTGCGCCAGGCCATCGGGGCTGGGCTGCACGGCGTACTGCAAATTCATGCCCCATTGCGAGCCATCGCCCAACAGTTCGGCAAATCGTGGCGTATCTTGCGGTGTCGAGATGACCAAGACATCGCGGATACCCGCGAGCATGAGGGTGGTGAGCGGGTAGTACACCATGGGTTTGTCGTACACGGGCATGAGTTGTTTGCTCACCGCCTGCGTGACGGGATAGAGGCGCGTGCCAGAGCCTCCCGCCAGAATGATGCCTTTGCGTGTGCTCATGCCGAAACTCCTAACAACTCGTCCAAAATGCCGTCGATGCCCTCGCGCCAAGTGCGTGGTGTGATTCCCCACTGATTGCGCAGTTTCTGGCAATCCAAGCGCGAGTTCAGGGGGCGCTGTGCGGCCACAGGATAGTCCGCCGTGGAAATGGGGGTCACTGTGGCCGCAGTGGCCCGCAACGCAGCGCCACGCCGCAAGGCCCCTTCAATCACCGCGCAGGCATACGCTTGCCAGTGGGTTTCTCCCGCCGCCGCAGCGTGGTAGAGGCCCCACCGGGAATCCTCTGCCGGCGCCGCGTGAAGGGACTGCAAGGCCGTGAGGGTCCATTGCGCCAGCCATGACGCGGGGGTGGGGGCCCCCCATTGGTCGGCCACCACCCGTAAGCTCTCCCGTTCAGCCGCCAGGCGCAACATGGTTTTGAGGAAGTTTTGCCCATGCGCGCTCACCACCCAGCTCGTGCGCAGGATCAGGTGGCGCGGGAGGGCTTGTGCGATGGCGCGCTCACCGGCGAGCTTGCTCTGCCCATAAACACTCAAGGGTGCGGGGGTGTCGGTCTCGCGCCAGGGCTGCTCACCCGAGCCATCAAACACATAGTCCGTGCTGTAGTGCACCAAGCAAGTG
>VEQC01000121.1 GCA_018883455.1 Limnohabitans sp.
GCCCAAGGTCGCGCGCGCAGCGGCCACCACATCGCATTTGGTCGAGCCCACGTCCATGAGCAAGGTTTGCGCGCCCAGGAGCGGCGCCATGGCCCGCAAGCTCACCTCGGTCGCTTGCACCGGCACCGCCAGCAGCACCACGTCGGCGCCTGTGACCGCTTGCGCCACGCTCTCGCAGGCCTCATCAATCACGCCGAGCGCCAGCGCCGTCGCGCGCGTGTTCGCGCTGGCGCTGTAACCCGCGACCGTACCCACCAGATCGAGGGAACGCAATGCCAGGGCAAAGGAGCCGCCCATCAGGCCGCATCCAATGATGGCCAGACGCTCGACGCGCATGGCCTCAGTCTCCGACTGGGTATGAGCCCAGCACCTTGTAAAAGGCACAAAGCGATTGCAGTTCTTGCAAGGCCTGCGCCACCGGGGCTTGGCTAATATGGCCCGCGATATCAATGTAGAAGTAATACTCCCACTGCCCCGATTTGGCCGGACGCGACTCAAAGCGGGTCATGGAGACGCCATGCTTCTTCAAGGGCACGAGCAAATCGTGCACCGCGCCAGGACGGTTGGGCACCGACACCACCAAGCTCGTGCAATCCTTGCCCGAGGGCGGCGGCGTGTCCATGGTCTGAGGCAAACTGATGATGGCAAAGCGGGTGCGGTTGTAGGCCTCGTCTTGAATCGCGTGGTGCACGATGTGTAAGCCAAACTGCGCCGCTGCGCGCTCACTCGCGAGTGCCGCCCATTTGGGGTTGGTGGCCGCCAAGCGTGCGCCTTCGGCATTGCTCGACACCGCCCGCCGCTCGGCCAGGGGCAAATGTTGGCTCAACCAACCTTGGCACTGCGCCAACGCCTGCGGGTGGCCCATCACCACTTCAATGTCTTGATCGCCTGGGTTTTGGCGCAACAAGTTGTGCCGCACCAGAAGGCTGACCTCTCCCACCACATGTACCGGCGAACGCAGAAACAAGTCGAGTGAGCGCGCCACCACGCCCTCGGTCGAGTTCTCCATGCCCACCACACCAAACTGCGCGGTGCCCGCCGCCGTGGCATGGAAGACCTCATCAAAGTTGGCGCAATAAATCAAGCTGGCCGCACTGCCGAAAAACTCAATCGCCGCTTGCTCGCAGAAAGTGCCTTGGGGCCCGAGCACGGCCACGCGCTGAGGCGCTTCGAGCGCCAAACACGCCGACATGATCTCGCGCCAAATGGCCGCCACATGCTCGCCTTTGAGGGGGCCTGGGTTGGCTTGGGTGATCTTGTCGATCACCTGTGCCACTCGGTCGGGCCGGAAAAACGGCGAACCCTCGGCCCGCTTGATCTCGCCCACCGCCTCAGCCACCTTGGCCCGCTCGTTGAGCAAGTGCAGCAGCTGCTGGTCAAGCGCGTCGATCTTCACGCGCAGGGCGGCCAAGGCATCGGATTGAACGGGTTGTTGTGCCATGACTTCAGGCCTGTTCTTTTTCAAATTCACGCAGGTAGTCCACCAGGGCCTGCACCCCTTCGAGCGGCATGGCGTTGTAAATGCTCGCGCGCATCCCGCCCACCGATTTGTGTCCCTTGAGCTGCAGCAATCCGCGCGCCTTCGCGCCCGCCAAAAAAGCCTCGTTGCGCGACTCGTCCTTGAGGAAAAACGGCACATTCATACGCGAACGCCAAGCAGGCGAGACGCGGTTTTCAAAGAACGCCGATTGATCCAAGAAGTCGTAGAGCAACTGGGCCTTGGCGATATTGCGCGCTTGCAGCGCGGCCACCCCACCTTGGCGTTGGATCCACTGGAAAATCAAACCCGCCATGTAAATCCCAAACGTGGGCGGCGTGTTGTACATCGAGTCATGCTTGGCGACCGTGGCGTAATCAAACGCGCTCGGGCAGATGGGCAGAGCGTGGCCGATCAAATCCTCACGCACCACCACCAGGGTCACCCCGGCCGGACCAATGTTTTTCTGCGCGCCCCCAAACGCCAAACCCACACGGGACCAATCCACCGGTCGCGAGAGCACATGCGAGGAAAAATCAATCACCAGCGGCGCATTCGAGCCCAAAGCCCGCAAGTCCGGCAATTCGTGGAATTCCACGCCATGGATCGTCTCGTTCGTGCACACGTGCACATAAGACGCATCCGCGCTCAGCCGCCATTGGGCCGGGCTAGGGACATCCCGAAAATCCTGCGCGCTCGCGTCGCAGGCCACGTTCACGCTGCAGTAGCGCTGGGCCTCAGCGGCAGATTTCTGGCTCCACGAGCCCGTCACCGCCACGTCCACACGGCCCGCGCGCGAGAGGTTCAAGGGCACGATCGCGTTCTCCGCAATGCCACCGCCCTGCATGAACAAAATCCGAAACTCGCTCGGAATGGCCAATAAGGCGCGCAAATCCGCCACCGCCTGTTCATAAATGCCAATGAACTCCTTGCCGCGGTGGCTCATCTCCATCACGCCCATGCCACTGCCGCGCCAGTCGGTCATCTCGGCGGCTGCTTGTTGCAGAACTTCCACCGGCATCGCCGCCGGCCCTGCAGAAAAGTTCCAGGCGCGACTCATTCGGCGTCCGTGCCTGCGGGCGGTTCCGCGCCATCGGCCTCGCCATCCACGAGGTCGTTCGCATCGTTCTCCACAATGCGCTGCAAGCCACTGAGCTTGGCCCCGGAGTCCAAACTGATGAGCGTCACACCCTGCGTGGCGCGGCCGAGTTCACGAATCTCCGCCACACGGGTGCGCACGAGCACACCCGTATCCGTGATGAGCATGATTTCATCGTCGGCGTGCACCAAGGTGGCGGCCACCACCTTGCCGTTGCGCTCGGACTGCTGAATCGCAATCATGCCCTTGGTGCCACGGCCATGGCGCGTGTACTCCACGATCGAGGTGCGCTTGCCATAGCCGTTCTCAGTCGCCGTCAGCACGCTTTGCTGCTCGTCCTCGGCCACCAGCATGGCAATCACGCTTTGGCCTTCTTCAAGCATCATGCCGCGCACGCCGCGCGCATTGCGTCCCATCGGGCGCACATCGTTTTCATCAAAGCGCACCGCCTTGCCACCGTCCGAGAACAGCATCACATCGTGCTTGCCGTCGGTGAGCGCTGCGCCAATCAAGAAGTCGCCATCGTCCAAGTCCACAGCAATGATGCCGGCCTTGCGCGGGTTAGAGAACTCATCGAGGGCGGTTTTCTTGACCGTGCCCATCGAGGTCGCCATGAACACATAGTGGTCTGCGGGGAAGCTGCGCGAATCGCCCGTGAGCGGCAACACCACATTGATCTTCTCGCCCTCGGCCAAGGGGAACATGTTCACAATGGGACGCCCCCGTGAATTGCGCGAACCCGCGGGCACCTCCCACACCTTGAGCCAATACAAACGGCCGCGGTTGGAGAAACACAAAATGTAGTCGTGGGTGTTGGCGATAAAGAGTTGATCGATCCAGTCGTCTTCTTTCGTCGCCGCAGCTTGCTTGCCACGGCCGCCTCGCTTTTGCGAACGGTATTCCGAGAGCGGTTGGCTCTTGATATACCCCGAGTGCGAGAGCGTCACCACCATGTCCGTGGGGGTGATCAAGTCTTCCGTGGCCAGATCTTGGGCGTTGTGCTCAATCTGGCTGCGGCGCGCGCCCAATTTGGTCTGGCCAAACTCGGTGCGCAGCGCCTGCAATTCTTCGCCAATGATGGTCGAGACCCGCTGCGGTTTGGCCAGAATGTCGAGCAAGTCGTCAATCTCGGCCATCACGTCCTTGTACTCGTTGACAATCTTGTCCTGCTCCAGCCCCGTCAAGCGTTGCAGGCGCATCTGCAGAATTTCTTGGGCTTGCGTCTCCGATAAACGGTAGAGGCCATCGCCACCCAAGCCGTACTGACGCTCCAAGCCCTCTGGGCGATAGTCATCGGCGTTGACGGCCGTGCCGTCCTCGCGAGCGCGGGTGAGGAGGCTGCGCACCAGGGCGCTGTCCCAACTGCGCGCCATCAGTTCCGATTTGGCCACCGGTGGCGTGGGCGCGTTGCGAATGATCGCGATGAACTCATCAATATTGGCCAACGCCACGGCCAAACCCTCGAGCACGTGGCCCCGCTCACGCGCTTTGCGCAAGTTAAACACCGTGCGCCGAGTCACCACTTCGCGGCGGTGACTCAAGAACACCGAGATCAGGTCCTTGAGGTTACACAGCTTGGGCTGACCATTGACCAGCGCCACCATGTTCACGCCAAAGGTGTCTTGCAACTGGGTGAGCTTGTAGAGGTTGTTGAGCACCACCTCGGGCACTTCGCCGCGCTTGAGCTCAATCACCAAACGCATGCCGGATTTGTCCGACTCGTCCTGAATATGGCTGATGCCCTCAATCTTCTTCTCGTGCACGAGCTCGGCCATGCGCTCTTGCAAGGTCTTTTTATTCACCTGGTAGGGCAGCTCATCCACAATGATGGCTTGACGCTGGCCGCGGTCAATGTCTTCAAAATGGCACTTGGCGCGCATCACCACGCGGCCACGCCCCGTGCGGTAGGCTTCCTTCACGCCCGTGATGCCGTAAATAATGCCCGCCGTCGGAAAGTCTGGCGCCGGAATGATCTCCATCAACTCGTCCACACTCGCTTCGGGCTGGCGCAGCAAGTGCAAGCACGCGTCCACCACTTCGTTGAGGTTGTGCGGCGGGATATTGGTCGCCATACCCACTGCAATGCCAGCCGAGCCGTTGACCAACAAATTCGGCAGCCGCGTGGGCAACACCAGCGGCTCTTTCTCCGAGCCGTCGTAGTTGGGCCCGAAGTCCACCGTCTCCTTGTCGATATCGGCCAGCATTTCATGGGCGATCTTGGAGAGACGGATTTCCGTGTAACGCATGGCCGCGGCGCTGTCGCCGTCAACGGAGCCGAAGTTCCCCTGACCATCTACCAACATGTGGCGCAAAGAGAAATCTTGCGCCATACGCACAATCGTGTCGTACACCGCGCTGTCGCCGTGCGGGTGGTACTTACCAATCACGTCACCCACGATACGCGCCGATTTCTTGTAAGGGCGGTTCCAGTCGTTGTTGAGCTCATGCATCGCAAACAACACCCGGCGGTGCACGGGCTTGAGACCGTCGCGGGCGTCGGGCAGGGCTCGGCCCACGATCACGCTCATCGCGTAATCAAGGTAACTGCGGCGCATCTCCTCTTCTAGGCTGATGGGCAAGGTTTCTTTGGCGAACTGGGTCATGGGTGTGCGACTCGAAGAGGGGGTAGAAAAGTCAATCTGCCATTTTAGGCGGGCTAGGTTGTGGCATGGGTACAACAATCGCCCCGCCAAAACCGCCCAGATGAAGAGGGGGTAGAGGGCTGAACGTTGCCTGTGGCACAATGATTCCAGCGGTATGTGTCAAAAAGGCATAAAATGCTGTTATTCGCAGCGCTCGCTGCGGCTTTCCAATGACCTCTGAGGTGAATCATGAAAAATTTGAAGAACTTGGCAGTTTTGTTTGCCGCAGCCGGCCTGACAACCGTGGCCGCCGCGCAAAACGTAGACAACTGGCGTAACGCTGCTGGCGAGCCCTGGAAGACCTCCACCGGCGAATGCTGGCGCAATGCCAATTGGACCCCTGCCACGGCAGCCCAAGGTTGCGGTGCTCCTGAGCCCGCCCCCAAAGCAGCACCCGCACCGGCTCCGGCCCCCCGCGCTGCTGCACCGGCTCCCGCTCCTGCACCCGCACCGGCCGCCACCAAGGTGACCTACGCTGCTGACGCGTTCTTCGATTTCGACAAGTCCGTGCTCAAGCCCGCTGGCAAAGCCAAGCTGGACGACCTGGTGAGCAAAGTCAAGGGCATCAACCTTGAAGTGATCATCGCTGTGGGCCACACCGACTCCGTCGGCACCGACGCCTACAACCAAAAGCTGTCTGTGCGTCGCGCTGAAGCCGTCAAGGCCTACCTCGTGACCAAAGGCATCGAGAAAAACCGCATCTACACCGAAGGCAAAGGCGAGAAGCAGCCCGTGGCTGACAACAAGACCAAAGAAGGTCGCGCCAAGAACCGTCGCGTGGAGATCGAAGTCGTCGGCACCCGCGCCGCTCGTTAATCGACTCACCTGAAGTCAGGCCGGCTCCGGTCAGCCTGACAGACGGAACACAAAACCCCGGCTCGCCGGGGTTTTTTCATGCCCGAACCCGATCAGGGACAATCCCCCCATGAGTGCCCAAACCCCCAACGCCGATCCCGCCGAACTCGCCAAGTTCTCCGACCTTGCCCACCGCTGGTGGGATCCCGAGAGCGAATTCCGCCCCCTGCACCAAATCAACCCCTTGCGCCTGCAGTGGATTCAGTCCCTCGCGCCCCTCCAGGGCCGCGAAGTGCTCGACGTGGGCTGTGGCGGCGGCATTCTGAGTGATGCCATGGCGCGCGCGGGCGCCACCACTTTGGGTATCGATCTGGCGTCAAAATCCCTTAAAGTGGCTCAACTCCACGCATTAGAGGCGCAAACCCCCAATGTGCGTTATCGCGAAGTGAGCGTAGAAGACCTCGCCCGCGAGCGTCCCGCGAGCTTTGACGTGGTCACCTGCATGGAGATGCTCGAACACGTTCCCGATCCGGCGTCGACGGTGCGCGCGTGTGCTGCGCTTGCGAAGCCCGGTGGCTGGTTGTTCTTTTCGACCCTCAACCGCAACCCGAAGTCGTTTTTGTTCGCGATCGTCGGCGCCGAGTACGTGCTGAACCTGCTGCCGAAAGGTACGCACGAATACCGCCGCTTTATCACGCCCGCAGAGCTTGCCACGCTCGCGCGTGACGCGGGTCTCACGGTGAGCGAGTTCACCGGCATGACTTACAATCCGTTTACCAAGGTCTATCGTCTCAACGACGACGTGTCCGTAAATTACATCGTCGCCTGCCGCAAACCTGCATGAAAGATCGTCGCGAATTTCTGCTGAAAGCTTCCGCCCTCGGCATTAGCGGCGCGTTGCCTGCATTTGCCAGCGCGGCCAGCGCGAACGAAAGAACGCGCGGCGCAGCAGAAAAACTCGTGGTGATGGTGTATCTGAAGGCGGGTAACGATGCGTACAACACGCTGGTGCCGCTCGACAATCCGCGCTACTACACAATGCGCCCCAATATCGCGTTGAAGCGAGAGCAAACCATCTTGCTCAATCCGCGTCAGGGGCTCAATCGCAGCTTGCAAGCGCTGATGCCGTTATGGCAAGACGGTCAACTCGCATTGCTGCAGGGTATCGGCCAACAAGAGGTGACCAATCAACACTACCGCGACGCTGAAACGCAGTTCACCGGCGCTGGCCCCGACGAGTATTACGACGATGGCTGGATGACACGTGCGTTTGCGCGCAACGGCAAGTGGGCGCGTGACTCGATCGATGCGTTTGCATTCGGCGACCTCGACATTCGTGAAGCTGACCCGATGGGCCCCTTCCGGGGCGGCGGCGCTCGACTTGGCGTCGTGAATTTATTGCAACCGACGCATTGGTTGTCGAGTACGGCACCCAGTGCTGACGCGTTGCTGACCACGAGCAAAGCGCGTGAGGTGCCCACCCGCTGGCCGCTGCGCCGCGCAGGTAGCGCCCTGCGCACGCCGTTCCCACAAGACAGCTTCGGCACCGCACTACAAGCCACCGTTGAACTTGCCGCGGCGGGCATGGCACCACCCGTCGTACATATCACGCTCAACAGCGAAGACGGCGACCATCACCACGCCTTTGACACGCATTGGGATCAGCTCAAGTATCACGGCCCCGCCCTCACACGACTCGCTGAGGGC
>VEQC01000122.1 GCA_018883455.1 Limnohabitans sp.
GTGTGTTGTTCACGTACTCATAGCGCAGGTAACCCACGTCAAAGCCCAAGCCGGCAGCTTCGAACTTGTAGCCACCGTAGAGGTCGAGCTCCAGGGGGCCTTTGGTGGAGACGCCACTGGCAATTCCGGCTTCTTTGATCCATTTGATGGTGGAAGCCCAGGCGCCCACATACAGGCCGCTTTTGTCGGTGTAGTCCACGCCGCCTTGCAGGGCCGGATCCCCCTTGGTCTGACCCAGGCCACGGTAGCGGTATTCGCTAACGGCACCGACGTTGAAGGCCAGGCTGCTCTCGGGAGCGGCTTGGGCATGCGCGAAAGCAGCGCTGCTGGTGGCCACGAGGGCCAGGACAAACTTGGTGGTCGATTTCATGGGTTACTCCAATTTGAAAAAACAAAAAAGCTCAAACCCCTGTTAGCAGGGTCCGTGCCAACCGCTAAACCCCACTTTTGGGGGCGTAAGACTCACTCCCGCGCCCCAATAAATGGCCTAGGCTTCGCAACCTAGGGGATAGCCGCACAATTTTGGTGCAAAAAAGTGCCGCCATCGCCCCATCTCGGGGAATGTTTCATGCTTGCTCAAGTCGATAGCCGTGGCCTCTTGGGGTGGACTTCACCCCCCGTCACCGTGGAAGTGCACGCCTCCAATGGTTTGCCTGCGTTTTCGTTGGTCGGACTGGCCGATACCGAAGTCAAGGAAGCCCGGGAGCGGGTGCGCAGCGCCATCCTCAACAGTGGGCTGAGCTTTCCCGCCGACCGGCGGTTGACGGTCAACCTCGCCCCGGCCGATCTGCCCAAGGACTCTGGGCGTTTTGACCTGCCCTTGGCTTTGGGTGTGCTTGCCGCGTCAGGGCAGATTCCCATGGCGGCGTTGGCGGGCTGGCAGTTTGCGGGGGAGCTTTCGCTCTCGGGGGAGTTGCGCCCCATCCGGGGCGCCTTGCTCATGGGACTGGCCTTGCACGCACAAGGCGGGGGAGGGGAGGTGCGGCTTTTGCTGCCGCAGGCGAGTGCGGCCGAAGCGGCGCGCGCGCCAGGCGTTTCGGTCTGGCAGGCCTCGCACTTGTGCGAAGTGGTAGCGGCCTTGCGCGGGGAGGCGCCCTGGCAGGCCGCCACCCCCAGCCCTTGGCGGACCGACGAGGCCCCGGCACCGCCCGATTTGCGCGATGTGCGCGGCCAAGCGGGGGCGCGCCGGGCGTTGGAGATTGCCGCCGCTGGGGGCCACTCCCTTTTGTTAGTGGGCCCACCTGGCACGGGCAAAACCTTGCTGGCCCAACGCCTGGCGGGCTTGTGTCCACCCATGACCGAGGCCCAAGCGCTGGAGAGCGCCGCGCTATTGGGCTTGAGCGGCGCACCTCCTGACTGGCAGTGGGCGCGGCGCGTCACCCGCAGCCCGCATCACACGGTGTCGTTGTTTGGGCTCATTGGCGGGGGCGTGCCCGCGCGACCGGGCGAAGTCTCGCTCGCGCATGGCGGGGTGTTGTTTCTCGATGAGCTGCCCTTGTTTGCGCGCGCCACCTTAGAGAGCTTGCGCGAGCCCCTGGAGTCCGGCTGGGTCTCGGTCTCTCGCGCCACGAGCAAGGTGAACTTTCCCGCCCGCTTTCAATTGGTCGCGGCCATGAACCCTTGCCCCTGCGGCTACCTGGGCGCGACGCACCGCGCTTGCCGCTGCACGCCCGACCAAGTGGCCCGCTACCAAGGCCGGCTCAGCGGCCCACTGCTCGAGCGCATCGACTTGCAAGTCGAAGTGCCTTTGGTAGACGCGCGCAGCCTCACCCAACTGAGCGAAGGGGAGTCCAGCGCGGTGGTGCAAGCCCGCTGCATGGCTGCGCACGCGCGCGCGCTTGACCGCCAAGGCGGGGTGAACGCGCAACTCGAGGCGGGAGACTTGATGGCGCAGTTGGGGTGGGCTCCCGAAACCGAAACCTGGTTTCAGCACGCTGTGCAGCAACTCGGCTGGTCCGGCCGCGCCACCCACCGCGTGTTACGGGTGGCCCGCACCATTGCCGATTTGGCCGCGAGCCCCTCGGTTGAGCGTGATCACTTGGCCGAGGCCATTCAGTACCGGCGGGTGTTGGTGGTGTGACAGCCAGTTGATTTCAAAAGCGCGCGGCACGCATTGGGCAAGGTGCTGGGGCTGTCCCTTCGTGCGGCGCCCGCTCAGAGCTGAAGGTTGGGGAGCAGGCGGCGGCGCCAGAGGTCTTCGGGCTCACCGCTGCGGGTGGCGAGGTCACGCAATTGGTCTTCGCCAATGCGACCCACGTTGAAGTAGCGGGCTTCAGGGTGGGCGAGGTAGAAACCGCTCACGCTCGCGGCAGGGGTCATGGCCAGGCTCTCGGTGAGGCCCATGCCGATTTCGTGGCATTGCAAGGCCTCGAAGAGGGGCGCTTTGACGCTGTGGTCCGGGCACGCCGGGTAGCCGGGCGCGGGGCGGATGCCCTGGTATTGCTCACGAATGAGTTGTTCTTGGCTGAGTTGCTCGCCGGAGGCGTAGCCCCAGAGGTCGGTGCGCACGCGCGCGTGCAGGTATTCCGCATAGGCTTCGGCCAAGCGGTCGGCCAGGGCCTTGAGCAAGATGGCGTTGTAATCGTCGTGCGCGGCCTCGAACGCTTGCGCGCGCGCATCGGCGCCGACACCCGCCGTGACGGCAAAGCAGCCCACGTAGTCCGGGGTGCCCACTGGCGCCACAAAATCAGAGAGGCAGCGGCTGGGGCGGGGGACACCCTCGATAACGGGTTTCTCGGTTTGCTGGCGCAGCCCGTACCAGGTGATCAAGGGCTCGGTCCGCGATTCGTCGCGGTAGAGCACGATGTCGTCGCCCACGCGGTTGGCGGGATAAAGTCCCACCACGGCGTGCGCACTGAGCCAGCGGCCTTCCACGATTTTTTGCAACAGTTGCTGCCCATCGGCAAACACTTGGCGGGCTTGGGCGCCCACCACGGTGTCGTCCAAGATGGCGGGGTAGGGACCGGCCAAATCCCAGGTCTGGAAGAAGGGGCCCCAGTCGATGTAGCGCGCGAGCTCGGCCAAGTCTTGGTTGCGGAAGACGCGCCGGCCGATGAATTTGGGGGCCGGGGGCGTCCAAGGCTGGTATGGCGTGGCGTTGGCGCGGGCTTTGGCCAGGGGCCAGAGCGGGGTGGTTTTTTTGCTGGCGTGCAGGGTGCGCACCTGCGCTTGGTCGGCCAAGCACTCGGCCAGGTAGGTGGCGCGTTGCTCGCCCAAGAGGTTTTGCGCCACGCCCACGCTGCGCGAGGCGTCGGGCACATAAATCACGGGGCCGTCATAGTGCGGCGCGATTTTCACGGCGGTGTGCACGCGGCTGGTGGTCGCCCCACCAATGAGCAAGGGCGTGCCGCGCTCACGGAAGTAGGGGTCCTTTTGCATTTCGCTGGCGACGACTTGCATTTCTTCCAAGCTCGGGGTGATGAGGCCCGACAAACCAATGATGTCGGCCCCCACTTCCTTGGCCTTGGCCAGAATGTCGTGGCAGGGCACCATCACGCCCATGTTGACGACCTCAAAGTTATTGCATTGCAGGACCACGGTCACGATGTTTTTACCAATGTCGTGCACATCGCCTTTGACGGTGGCAATCACAATGCGGCCCTTGGCTTGCACGTCGCCACCGGCGGCTTCGAGCTGGCGTTTTTCTTCCTCAATGTAGGGCACCAAGTGGGCCACGGCCTGCTTCATCACGCGCGCGCTCTTGACCACTTGGGGCAGGAACATCTTGCCTTGGCCAAAGAGGTCGCCCACCACGTTCATGCCATCCATAAGCGGGCCTTCGATGACGTGCAGGGGCCGACCGCCGCGGGCGAGCACCTCTTGATAGGCCTCTTCGGTGTCTTCGGTGATGAAATCGGTGAGGCCGTGCACCAAGGCGTGCTGCAGGCGTTGCGACACCGAAACGGGGGCCTCGGGGGTGCCACGCCAGGCGAGCTTGGCGCTGTCGTCGCGCGCCGCGCCTTTGGCTTGCTCGGCAATTTCAATCAGGCGCTCCGCCGCGTCGGGGCGGCGGTTGAGCACCACGTCTTCGACGCGCTCGCGCAACTCGGGCTCGAGCTCGTCATACACCCCCACCATGCCCGCGTTGACGATGCCCATGTCGAGGCCCGCGCTAATGGCGTGGTAGAGAAAGACGGTGTGGATGGCTTCGCGCACCGGGTCGTTGCCGCGAAAGCTAAACGAGACGTTGCTCACCCCGCCGCTGCCCTTCGCGCCGGGTAAGTGTTGCTTGATCCAGCGGGTGGCCTCGATGAAATCGACCGCGTAGTTGTCGTGCTCCTCGATGCCGGTGGCGATGGCGAAGATGTTGGGGTCAAAAATAATGTCTTCGCAAGGAAACCCGATCTCGTCCACCAAGATGCGGTAGGCGCGCGCGCAAATCTCGGTTTTGCGGGCAAAGGTGTCGGCCTGGCCTTGCTCGTCAAACGCCATGACCACGGTGGCCGCGCCATAGCGGCGAATGAGGTTGGCTTGGCGGCGGAATTCGGCCTCGCCCTCTTTCATGCTGATGGAGTTAACGATCGCCTTGCCCTGAATGCAGCGCAAGCCCGCTTCAATGACGGACCATTTGGAGGAGTCCACCATGATCGGCACGCGCGCGATATCGGGCTCACTGGCGATCAGGTTGAGAAAACGCACCATGGCGGCCTGGCTATCGAGCATGGCCTCGTCCATGTTGATGTCGATGATCTGCGCGCCGTTGTCGACTTGCTGGCGTGCGACGGCCAGGGCTTCCTCGTACTGGCCGTTGAGGATCATGCGCGCAAAGGCCTTGGAGCCGGTGACGTTGGTGCGCTCACCAATGTTCACAAACAAGCTGCCCGCCCCAATCGAGAGGGGCTCAAGGCCCGCTAGCTTCATGGGGGGTACCAAACGATCAGACGCAGAAACAGACACGAGACTCACCTTCAGGCCATGCGAGGTGAGCGTCGTTGGCAAGAGCTTGCCCCAAGCCTGACCCGGCGTCCGGCGGACGGCGGGCTGCAACGCTCCTTGGGGAAGGCGTGATTTTAACCGCTTGGCGCGGCGCTAGACGGTATCCACCGGAAAGCGTGCACCCACCCGCACGGGGTCGCCCGCCACCGCCCTTGCAATGGCGCCAATATGTTCGGGGGTGGTGCCACAGCAGCCGCCCACGAGGTTGACCAAGCCTTCGGCAGCGAACTCATGCAAGAGGCGGCTGGTGACGTCGGGGGTTTCGTCAAAGCCGGTGTCGCTCATGGGGTTGGGCAGTCCCGCATTGGGGTAACAGCTGATGAAAGCTTCGTCGCCCACCACGCGGTGGAGCTCTTGAACGTAGGGGCGCATGAGGGCCGCACCGAGGGCGCAGTTCAGGCCAATGGCCAAGGGGCGCGCGTGGCGCACGCTGTGCCAAAACGCGGTCACGGTCTGGCCACTGAGGATGCGCCCCGATGCGTCAGTCACAGTGCCGCTGATGATGAGGGGCAGGCACTCGCCGGTTTGCTCGAAGGCCTCATCAATGGCAAAAAGCGCGGCTTTGGCGTTGAGGGTGTCAAAGATGGTCTCCACCAGCAACACGTCCGAGCCGCCTTCGATGAGGGCCAAGGTTTGCGCCAAGTACGCCACCCGCAGGGTTTCAAAGTCGATGTTGCGCGCACCAGGGTCGTTCACATCGGGGCTGATGCTCGCGGTGCGCGGCGTGGGGCCCAAGGCGCCCGCCACCCAGCGCGGATGATCGGGGGTGCTGAAGCGATCGCAGGCAATGCGTGCGAGGCGTGCCGAGGCCAGGTTCATCTCGCGCGCGAGTTCTGGCATGTCGTAGTCGGCCTGGGCGATGGTGGTCGCGCCGAAGGTGTTGGTCTCGATCAAATCGGCCCCTGCGGCGAGGTAGCCTTCGTGGATGTCTTGAATGATGTCGGGCCGCGTGAGGCTGAGCAACTCGTTGTTGCCTTTGAGGTCGCGCGGAAAATCGGCAAAGCGCTCGCCCCGGTACTGGGCTTCGGTGAGTTTGAAGCGCTGGATCATGGTGCCCATGGCGCCATCGAGAATGACGATGCGCTTTTCGAGCAAGTGAGGTAGCGCTTGCGCGCGGGTGTAGTGCGGCTTCATACCCTCTATTCTAAGAAAAGGGACAATAAGGCCTGTATGTCAGAGTCCCTTGCCCTTGATCCCCGCCCTGCGCACATTCTGCGCGAGGTGTTTGGTTACAACGCGTTTCGCGGCCAACAGGCGGCCATCATTGACCATGTCACGGGTGGGGGCGACGCTTTGGTGCTCATGCCCACGGGGGGCGGCAAATCCTTGTGCTACCAGATCCCCGCCATTGCCCGCGCGCGCCAAGGCATGGGGGTGACGGTGGTGGTCTCCCCCCTGATCGCCCTCATGCACGACCAGGTGGGGGCCTTGCACGAAGCGGGCGTGGCCGCGGCGTTTCTCAACTCCAGCCTCTCGGGCGAGCAAGCCTCGGCGGTGGAGCAGGATTTGCGGCGCGGGCGCATCACCCTGTTGTATGCCGCGCCCGAGCGGGTGCTCACGCCGCGCTTTCTGGCCTTGCTCGATAGCCTGCATGCCCAGCAACGGCTGGCGCTGTTTGCGATTGACGAGGCGCACTGCGTGAGCCAATGGGGGCATGATTTCCGCCCCGAATACCGCGGCCTCACGGTTTTGCACGAGCGCTACGCGGGTGTGCCGCGCATGGCGCTCACCGCCACCGCCGACGCGCTCACGCGCGCGGACATCGTGGAGCGCTTGCAGCTGGAAGAGGCGCAAGTCTTTGTGAGCAGCTTTGACCGGCCCAATATTCGCTACACCATCGTCGAGAAAAAAGACGCCATGGGCCAGCTGCTGCGCTTTATCCGGCGCGAGCACCAGGGGGAGGATTGGCAGGATTGCGGCATCGTCTATTGCCAATCCCGCCGCCGGGTCGAAGAAGTGGCCGCCGCGCTGTGCGAAGCGGGGGTGGAGGCACTGCCCTACCACGCGGGGCTCGATGCCGCCACGCGCCAGCGCCATCAAGACCGCTTTTTACGCGAGGACGGCCTGGTGATGGTGGCCACGATTGCCTTTGGCATGGGCATTGACAAGCCCGATGTGCGTTTTGTGGCGCACCTCGATCTGCCCAAAAACATCGAAGGCTACTACCAGGAGACCGGTCGCGCCGGGCGCGATGGCTTGCCCGCCCAGGCCTGGATGACCTACGGTCTGCAAGACGTGGTGAACCAGCGCCGCATGATTGATGAAGGCAACGCGGAAGACGCCTTCAAGCGCGTGCTGCGCGGCAAGCTCGATGCGTTGCTGGCGCTGGCCGAGGCTACCGACTGCCGGCGCGCACGGCTGCTGGACTATTTTGGCGAGCCCGCCTTGCGCCCGACCTGCGGCAATTGCGACAACTGCTTGCAGCCGCCTGAGATTTGGGACGGCAGCGAGGCCGCGCGCATGCTGCTCTCGACGGTTTACCGCGTCGAGCAGGCCTCGGGCTTGCAGTTTGGCGCGGGGCATTTGATCGACATTTTGCGGGGCAAACTCACCGAGAAGGTGCAGCAACATGGCCACGAGCAACTCAGCACCTTTGGCATTGGGCGCGCCTTTAGCGACACGCAGCTGCGCGGTGTGCTGCGCCAGCTCATCGCGTTAGGGGCCTTAGGGGTGAGCTCGGGGGAGTACGGCACGCTCTACCTGACCGAGGGCGCGCGCGCCGTGCTGCGG
>VEQC01000007.1 GCA_018883455.1 Limnohabitans sp.
TCCATGAGGAGCACCTGGGGCTTGGAGCCCAGGGCAATGCCTAAATCCACCAGGCGTTGGCCGCCGTAGGAGAGGTCTGCCCCGCCCACTTGCTCCATGCCCTCCAAGCCCAGGAACTTCATGAGCTCGCGCGTTTCGGCGTGGATGTCGGCGTAATCGTCCACGTCGCGCCAGAAGTTAAAACGGTCGGCATGGCGCGCCTGCAACGACAAGCGCAGGTTCTCGTAGATGGTGAGGCCCTTGAAGAGGTTGGTGATCTGGAACGAGCGCGCGAGGCCTTGTTGGCAAATGCGATCGGCACTTTGGCCCGAAATCACCCGGCCATGCAGGCGCACCTCGCCCTCGTCGGGCTCGAACATGCCGGAGATGAGGTTGAAGGTGGTGGTTTTGCCCGCGCCGTTAGGGCCAATGAGGGCATGGACTTGGCCGGCCTCGACGCTCAGGTGGTTGCGCTCGACGGCGCGAATGCCGCCGAAATGCTTGCTCAGGTTTTGCGCCTCCAGCACCACGCCTGGGTGGGACTGCGGGCGCAAAAACTCGGGCAGGGGCAGGCCTTCGTAAATCTTGCGCTTACTCATGGCCGCGGAATCGGTGGGCGGCGGGTTCCAACGCGCGCGCAGCTTGGCCCAAATACCCGCCAAGCCTTGTGGAGAGAAGATGATGAAGCCTACAAACACCAGCCCAAACCAGAGTAGCCAGTTGTCGGTGTAGATGGAGAAGAGCTCGCGAAACAGGGCGTAGAAGAGCGCCCCGAGTGCCGGGCCGAGAAAATGGTGCATGCCGCCGATGACCACCATGGCCAACAACTCACCTGAGAAGGCCACGGTGGTGGATTCGGCCGCCGCGAGGCGGTGGAGGTAGACCATGAGGGCACCCGCCAGACCCGTGATGGTGGCCGAGAGGACAAAGGCGACGAGCTTGTAGCGGTCGATGGGGTAGCCTTGGAAAGTGGCGCGCTGGGTGTTCTCGCGAATGGCCACGAGCACGTGGCCAAAGGGCGAGCGCACGATGCGCAGCAGCAAGAAAACCACGAGCCAGGCCACAAGGGCCGTCATGGCGTAGTAGGTGGCGTGCTGGTTGAGGTCAAACGGCCCAAACGAAAAGCGCTCAATGCCCCCCAGACCGCCCTCCCCGCCCGTGAGGCTGGTCCAGCGAAACGAGATGGCAAAGGTGAGCGCGCACAAGGCCAAGGTGAGCAGGGAGAAGTACACCCCGCGGCGGCGCAGAATGACAAAGCCCACGGCGAGCGAGAGCACGGCCGTGAAGACGATGGCAAAGAGGAAAGGCATGAGCATTTGGTCACGGAACCAGTGCAGTTGCGCCAGCGCCGCAGCGTAGCCCCCAATGCCAAACCAGGCGCTGTGGCCAAAGGAGACCAGTCCGGTGTAGCCCACGAGCAGGTTCAGTCCCATGGCCGCGAGCGCGAGGATGACGACCACGGTGGCGGCATCGTAGGTGAGCCCAATCGAGGTGAAGACCAGGGGCAAAGCCACCAGGGCTACCGCGGCGATCCACAAGGGGCGGTGTTTTTGTGTCATACCGTGCCCTTACTCGAAACGTTCGATGCGCTCGCCCAACAAACCGCGCGGTCGCAGCAAGAGGACGATGAACATGAGGATGTACATGGAGGCTTCACCCGCCGCAGGTTGGAAGTGAATGGTGATGCCGCGCACCACCCCCACGAGCAAGGCTGCGAGGACCACGCCCCAGAAACTGCCCAGGCCACCGATGACCACCACCACAAAGGCGACGGTCATGATCTCGGTGCCCATGGCCGGGTGCACGATGGCGATGGGGCCAAAGAGCACGCCCCCGAGGGCGGCGGTGGCCACACCCAGGACAACGATGGCGGTCATGTAGGGCTGTAGACGAATGCCCAGCACCGCGACCATGTCGGGGCGTTGCACGCCGGCGCGAACCACGCGACCAAATGCGGTTTTGTTGAGCAACACCCAGATGCCCGAGAGGACCACAATGACCACGCCCAAGATGAACAGGCGGTACTTGGAGAACATGAATTCGCCGAGCATGACATTGCCCTTGAATTCGGGTGGCATGTTGGAGGGCAAGGGAGCCGCGCCCCAAATCATGCGCAAGGCCTGCTCGGCCACCATGGCCAGACCAAAGGTGACGAGCAGGCTCAAAATGGGATCGGCGTTGTAGAAGCGCCGCAAGAGAAACCGCTCAAAGAGAATGCCGAGCAAGCCCACGAGCACGGGGGTGATGAAGATGCTGCTGGCAAAGCCCGTGACTTGAATGACTTCGAGCGATAGATAGGCGCCGAGGGCGTAGAACGCACCGTGCGCCAAATTGACGATGCCCCCGACGCTGAAGATGAGCGATAAGCCCAGCGCGAGCAGCAAATAGTAGCCGCTGAGAACCAGGCCGTTGACGGCCTGCTCAAGCAGAAAGATGAATTCCATGTCCCTCCCCCGATAAGCCCTGGGCCGCGCAGCGGCCTCAGGGCGGCCAACTTACATCTTGCAGGTGTTTTCTTCTTTGGTGGTGGCCAGAAGATCCAGGGGTTGATTGGGAGCCGGAACGGCCTCGCCAAACTTCAGGAAGTCCCACTTCTCTTTGTAAGTGCCTTTGGGCTTGACGGTGAAGGGGTAGGCTTCTTGCATGAGTTGGTGATCCCAGGAGCGGAAGTACGCCTTGCGGCCCTTGAGGATGTCGAACTCGGCCTCGGACTCGAAGTAAGCGATGATCTTGTCGGTGTCGACCGATTTGGTGGCGTTGATCGCCTGCGCCAACATGCGCAGCGACACGTATTCGATCCAGGCGTGGTTCTCCGGCACGCGGTTAAAGCGCTTGGTGAAGTTGGCGACAAAGGCTTTGGAGCCCGGGGTTTGCAACTCGTGGTGCCAGACAGTAGGCCAGATGCCCCCGAGGTTGCCCTCACCGGCGGCCCACGCATCCGCGGTGTTGAGGTTAAAGCCCACCACCGGATAAGGCAGACCAAACTCAGCGTACTGCTTGACGAAGTTGGTGACCTGGTTGCCGGCGAGGTTAGAGGCGATGAGGTCGGGGCGCGCCTGACGAATCTTCACCAGATAGGGGCTGAAGTCGGTGGCATCGGTGGGCACGAGTTCGTCGCCCACCAAGGTACCGCCATTGTTGGCCCAGAACTTACGTGCGACCTTGGAGAGGTCGTGGCCAAAGAGGTAGTCTGCGGTGAGACTGAAGATGCGCTTGCCGCGCACCATGTTGTCGCGCAGCAGGGCTTGGCCCACGGCGTTGACCATGACGGTGACGGGAATGTCCACGTGGAAGGTGTAGCGGTTGCAATCTTTGCCGCGCAACACATCCGAGCGCGCACCAATGCTCATGAAGAGTTTTTTGTTGCGTGCGGCGACTTGGGAGATGGTCAGGGCCGAGGCCGAGGAGATCTCGCCCATCAAAAAGGCGACTTGGTCACGCTCGATCATGCGCTGCGCCTTGGTGGCAGCGACTTGTGGGTTGACCGAGTCTTCGGTGAGCACTTCGAGCTGACGACCCAGAACCCCACCGCTGGCATTGATTTCGTCGGCGGCCATCTTGATGCCTTGGGCCGCGTATTCACCCAGCGCACCCAAGAATCCGGTCATGGGGGTGAGGTGGCCGATTTTGATCGGGCCACTTTGCGCCCAAAGGGGCATCGACACCGCCATGCTGCCGCCCAAGGCGAGGCCAGTGGCGAGCAGTTGTCGGCGGCTGGCGGATACCTCAGGGGTGGATTCGGGGGTGTGGTCGTGTTGGTCCATGCGCGTCTCCTCTGTTGGTGATATGGAAGCGATTGGATGGTAGGAGGGGCTTGGGAAAAAGAAAAATACTGTTTTCCGAGCTAGGGTATAAGTCCGGCTTATAGCTTGGCTACACTCCGAACATTGGGGTACTTTGAATGAATCTGCGACAACTGCAATACTTCGTGCGCATCGTGGAATGCGGGAGCCTCGCCAAGGCTTCGCGCCAGCTCTACATTGCGCAGCCGGCATTGAGCCAGCAATTGGCCAAACTCGAAGAAGAGGTGGGTAAACCCCTGCTGCTGCGCTCCTCCAAGGGGGTAACGCCGACGGCCAATGGCGCGGCGCTGCTGCAACACGCACGCTTTCTTTTGCGCCAATTCGAGCAAACGCTGACGATCGCCCGCCAAGAGCCCGGCTCGATTCAGGGCATGGTTTCGGTGGGTTTGGCCTCGACGACGCTCTCCGCGCTCGGGGGGCCGCTCATGCGCCGCGTGCGCGAGCAATACCCGGGCATTGTGCTCAACGTGGTGGAGGGGCTGAGCGGGCATATTGCGCAGATGATGCGTTTGTCGCAGCTGGACATGGCCATTCTCTTTAGCCGTGACGCCGCCCCTGACCTGCCGAGCGAGGCCTTGCTGGAAGAGGACTTGTTTTTGATGCTGCCACGAGAGAGCGCGCTTTTACCCGCGCGCCGCCGGCAGGTGACGTGCGAGGAAATTGCCCAACTGCCGCTGATCTTGCCCACCAGCATTCACGGCCTGCGCCGGCGCATCGCCCACGAGTTTGAGCAGCGCAACCTGCCCTTGCAGGTGGTGGCCGAGATTGACTCGCTTTCCTTGCTCATGCTGTGCGTGAAAGACGGCTTGGGCGTGACCATCAAGCCCATGTCAGCCGTGATGATGGAGGACCGCTGGCGCGAGGAAATGCGCTGCCTGCCCATTGCCGACGCGCAACTGCGCCGCCCCAACTACCTCTTTAGCACGGAGGCCGAGCGAATGTCACCCGCCGCGCTGGCCGTGCACGAGACCTTGCGACAAACCGTGCGCGATTTGGTGGAGGGCAAGGTCTGGCAAGGGGTCACGCTGCTTTGAGCGTGGCGCTTTGAAATCGGCGCTTTGACCGCTGGGTTTTGAGCGCTGCGGTTTGCGCGCAACGCCCAACTGGCGCGAGGGACTGCGGGGAACGCACGACCTCTTGCGCTTGGTCTTGCGCGTCTGCCGTTAGATCCAGAGGAAAAAGCCATTGAGCGTGCTGGCCGCGCCCAAAACCCCCAAGCCTAAGGCCAAGCCCAGCAGGGCTGGGGTGGAGGTGATGATGGCCACCGAGGCGAGCACGATGCCGATTTGCAGCAAGCCTTCGGCGTAGTCAAACCAGGGATCCTGGCGCAGGGCGTGGTCGCGTTCGTGTTCGTGCGCTTTGGCGCGCGCCATGAGCTCCTTCTTGCCGTCTCCGGTTTCAGGTTCAGATTCGTAGCGCTCAATGTTCTTGCGGTAGGACTCGAGCTTTTTCGCCATCAACTCGCGCGCAGCGGGCGACTGACGGTCGTTTTGTTGCAGCGCGATTTCCAGTGCATCGGCGGCGATTTTGTATTCTGTTTGCCGGATGTTCTTGGCTTGGTAGAACGCATAGGCATTGGCCGCCAGGATGTTGTGTTGGGTGGATTCCTTGGAGGCGTTGGAGCCCCCGAGGTTGGAGATGGCCAAGACCATGGCGAGGACCGAGACGAGCAAGGCGGCCCGGAGTTTAAAGGGCGAATGATCGGCGTGTTCGAGGTGTTCAGAGGCGTCGTGAGATTCCATGGGGAAGGTCTTGGGTTGGGATTGAAACGAGCATTGGCGGCGCTCGATACGAAGGCTTTTGTCGCTGGGCGAAGGATAACAAAACCGCTTGCGCACCGCCAAAAATCCGTACGTAAAGCACCTCTACAAAGCACCAATAACCCTAATTGATATATGGGAATTGACTTTGGCTTTCCCCATTACTGGGCGAATTACATCATTAAAAAGCAATAATCTCATCTTAAATTGTTATTTTTACCAACATCGATGACGATAATTATATAAGTTTCATTTTAGAATTTAAAAGAACTATTTTAGTTAATTTATTTATTGATTTATTACTTAATTCACATAAAATTTTAACTTTCGTAGTTAAAACAAGGAATGTGATGAAGTTCTGTACACGATTACAAACCCTCTTGGCCCTGGCCGTGCTGCCAACGCCATGGGCCTGGGGACAAGCACCCGATGCAGCGCAAATTCAGCGTCAAATTCACGATTCAAACCTTAAGGCTTTGCCCGTATTGAACCTACCGCCGTCCCACGCGAATACCCCGTCGCGTGCCGAGCCGGGAGACCTCACGATCACCGTGGATCGTTTTGTCTTCCAGGGTCAGCGCTTGATGGAGACCCGTGAGTTGGAGCAAATCTTGGCCCCTTTCCGGGATACGCCTTTGAATTTCTCAGGCCTGACCCAAGCGCTGCAAGCCGTGGAAGCGGCCTACCGCGCGGCGGGCTGGATGGCCGCGGCAAGCTTGCCCCCCAAGCACCCAGCGAGGGAGAAGTCCTCATCCAGATTCAGGAGGCCCGCTTAGGGCAGGTGCAGTGGACGGCCCTCCCCGCCCGCACACGTCGTGAACAGCTGCAAGCTTTCTTGGACCGGGTGCAAAAGCCCGGCCAGCCGCTGCGAGGCTCAGCCGTGGACGAGGCCTTGTTGTTGCTCGATGACTGGCCGGGCTTGTCGGTTCGCGCCGACTACCGCGCCGGCCAAGCTGCGGGCGAGACGGACTTGGCGGTGCGGGTGGAGGACACCGGCGCCCTCGAAGGCAGCTTGAGCGTGGACAACATGGGCGCGCGGGCCACGGGCACTCTGCGCCGCCAAGCCCAGCTGCAAGTCAACCGCCCTCTGGGCATTGGCGATGCCATCCAAACCCACTGGCTCCAAAGCGAGGGCAGTGACTACTTGCGCATGGCTTATCAATTTCCATTGGGGGCGAGCGGCTTGCGCGGGGGCTTGCGCGGCTCACAACTGCGCTATCAACTGGTGGGCGATTTCACCTCCTTGCAAGCACGGGGGGACGCACAAAGCGGCGGCGTGGAGTTTCGTTGGCCCCTGGTGCGCAGCAGCCTGCGCAACGCCCAACTGAGCTTGGAGGGTGATCAACGCCGCTACCACAACGAGGCCAATGGACGCGTGAGCTCCGAGTACCGCGTGCACACCACCACCTTCGGCTGGCAAGGCCATGCGGTGGACGCATGGGGCGGTGGCGGCTTAAACCAGGCGAGCTTGGCTTGGGTGGGCGGAGAGGTGTTGCTCGAGGGCTCACCCCATGCCGCGGCCGATGCGCTGGGCGCACGCACGGTGGGGCGTTTTCAGAAGTTAACCTGGCAAGCGAGTCGTCTACAGCAGCTCAACGCGAGCTGGAGCACTTATGTGAGCTGGAATGGGCAAGCCGCCAACCGCAACCTCGACAGCAGTGAAAAGCTCTTTATGGGAGGAGCCTCTGGCGTGCGCGCTTACCCCGGCAGTGAAGGCTTGGCCAACGAGGGGCAGTTGCTCGCGCTGGAATTGCGTCACCGGATGACCGAGTCGCTCGAGCTTGGGCTTTTTTATGACCATGGGATGGGACGTCGTTTCCACCAACCGGCTTATGCCGATGGCTCGGGCCAACTCAACAACGGCAGCGAGCCCAACCGATTCCAGCTGCGCGGCCAAGGGCTGTCGGTGCAGTGGCGGCTGCACCCGCGGCTGACGCTGCAGATGGTGAGCGCGCGTCGGACCTCGACCAACCCCTTGGCCAACGCCCAAGGTCTGGACAACGATGGCTCCAAAGTGCTCAACCGCCACTGGCTCAAACTGACGATGGGGATTTAAATCATGAAAAACAAAAACCATACCGCTGGCCAAAGCCTGCAAACGCGCCTGCGCCCTCTCCTTCTGGCCATGGCCCTGGGCGCTGGCGTGGGCCACTTGTCGGCGCAGACTTCGCCCCCTCAGGCCAACGCCTTGCCCCAAGGCGCACTCGTGCGCAGCGGCAGCGCGAGCTGGCAAGTCAGTGGCGCCGCAGCCAACCCCTTGCTGCGCGTGCAACAACAATCGGACCGCGTGGTGCTGGACTGGCAAAACTTTGACATTGGTCGACAAGCGAGCGTTCGCTTTGAGCAGCCCAACGCGCAATCGGTGGCGCTCAACCAAATTCGGGGCGCCGCACCCTCGCAAATTGAGGGCCAACTGATGGCCAATGGCCGGGTGTACTTGAGCAACCCCCAAGGGGTGTTGTTCTCGCCCACGGCCCAAGTGGATGTGGGAGGCCTGGTGGCCACCACTCTACAGGCAGACATGGCGGCCTGGGCGCGCGGCGAGAGCGTATGGCTAAAGGATGCGCTCACGCCCAGCACTGCACGGGTGGAAAACGCGGGGGTTTTGCGCGCGGCCGCCAAGGGCTTTGTCGCGCTCATGGCGCCCGAAGTGCGCAATCTGGGCACGGTGAGCGCGCCTGAAGGCACGGTGGCCCTGGGGCATGGTGACCGCATCCGTTTCACTTTTAATGACCAGGGTGGGCTCAAGGGCTGGGAAGTCTCCGCCGCCACCCTGGGCGCGTTGGTGGAAAACCGCGAAGCCATTCTCGCCCCCGATGGGCAGGTTTTGCTCTCCGCAGTGGCGCTGCATCGACTGCAAGCGGGGGTGATTCAACAAAGTGGACGTATCCAGGCGAATAGCCTGCGCTCAGTGGGCGGGCGCATTGTGCTGGAGGCCGATCGGATTGAGCTCGCCTCGGGCAGTGTGACGGAGGCCAACGGCGCGTTGGGTGGCGGGGAAATTCGGGTGGGCGGCGACTGGCAGGGCCAGGGCGCGCTGCGCTCGGCCACGGAAGTGCGACTGGAGAAGAACGCGCGCGTGGCCACCAATGCCACCCAGCAGGGCACAGGCGGCAGTGTGGTGCTCTGGAGTGATGTACACGCCCCCCAGAGTCAGACCACGGTGCTTGGCACCATTGAGGCCCAGGGTGGCCCCCTGGGCGGCGATGGTGGCCGCGTGGAAACCTCGGGGCATCGGTTGACGATATCCCCAAGCGCACGGGTCTCGACCGCCGCAGGCGCCAGCGGTCAAGGCGGGCTTTGGTTGCTCGATCCCACGGATGTGGTGATCAATGACGCCACGGCCATTCAGAACGCGCTCGCCAGCGGCGACGTGACGGTGAGCACCACTGGCGCAGGAACAGACACGGGGAATATTTCCGTGAATGTGCCCATCAGTTGGAGCAGCGCTCAGCGCCTGAGCTTGGTGGCCGATGGCGGGGTTCAGGGCAACGGTCACTTGAATTTGAGTGGCAATGGAGCCTCGGTGGTGTTCCAGCAGGCGGGGAACTCCACCTATGACGGCAAGATCACCGCCGCGCAGGGCAGCATGACCAAGTCTGGCGCAGGCACCTTGACGTTGACGAACACCGACAACACCTTTGGCGGCGGGCTTAACCTGACGGCCGGAAAAATCAAACTGGGTGCGACGGGTGACGCCACGCACAGTGTGCTGGGGGGAACCGGCAGCGGCGTGGTGACGGTGGCGAGTGGAACCACGCTCGACTTCAACGGGCAATCGATCACAGCGCCCATCTCGATCAGCCTCGGGGGAACACTGCGCAACGATGTGGCGGGCACCACCTCAGACTATGCGGGCAGTATGACGTTGACGGGAATCTCGGCCACCCTGAGTACGGACAGTGGCTTGCGCATCACCAGCAGCGGCAGCATTCCGTCGGTCAGCAACACCACACTCTATCTGACTGGAACGGGGCAAGGCGTTTTGGCCAGTGCGCTCAACACGAGCGCAGGCAACTTGTTTAAGCAAGGCGCCGGTACGTGGACCGTGAGCGGCAACAGCAGCTTTACCGGAATGACCTTCATCACCAATGGCACCGTCAAGCTAGGCGCCGTGGGCACCGCCACCACCGGCCCATTGGGCAGCAGCACGGGCTATGTGTCCGTGCTCAGTGGGCTGGCCATGCTCGACCTCAATGGGTACTCGCTGGCCACACCGCGCGAATTGCGCTTGACGAATTTAGGGGCCAACAACTTGCTGCTGACGAATTCGGTGGCGGGCAGCCCAGTGACCTACCCTGGCCTGTTGCGATTCAATGGGGATGTGACCATCCAAGCGATAGGCGATATCGATTTCACCCACACCGGCACCATCGTGGGCGCGGGGCCGACCAACCAACTCGTTCTCACGGGCTCCGGCAACGGACGCATCGCCGGCATTTTGGATCTGGGCGCGAGTGGCGTGACCAAAACCGGCACGGGACGTTGGACGCCCGATGGCGCCAACACCTACACCGGTGCCACGCAAATCAATGCGGGCACTTTGCGTGCGGGCCATGCGAATGCGCTTGGGGGTACTGCGGGGGGCACCAGCGTGGCCAATGGGGCGACGCTGGAGTTGGGCGCGAGCACGGGTAACCTCACGATTGCGAACGAGAGCTTGAGTTTGGCCAGTGGGGCCCGCGTGCATAACGTGCAAGGGGACAACACTTGGAGTGGCAGCTTGAGCCTCGCGGGCAGTGCGACCACCCAAGTGGACACGGGAACGGCTCTGACCTTCTCGAACCCCGCCAATGTAACGGTGGGCAATGGCGCCACGCTGAGTGCCATCAGTGATGGGAACTTGACCTTCGCTGGCCCGTTGGTGGGTGCAGGCGCATTGACTCAAACCGGTGCCGGGGTGTTCACAGCGGACTACTCGGGGCTGACCGGTGCGGTGCAAATCGTGCTGGGCGCCCCGACGCAATTGAGCAGCAGCACCAGTGGGGGCTCGGCTTCGGCGCTCTCGCCGCGCATCAGCGGCTTGGGCGCGGCCAATGCGACGGTGACGGTCTACGATGGGGTTACGGCTCTGGGACAAGCCACGGTGGATGGCACAGGCCATTGGTCTTATCAGGTCAACGGCAATTTGAATGCCGGCGCGCATTCGATCAGTGCTCGACAGGTGCGCCAAGCGGGCAATGTGACCGCCACCTCGGGCAGTTCCGCAACGCTAACGGTACAACTCATCGCGCCAGCCCCCGCCTGGGAACCCGACCCCGATCCATTGCCCTTACCCAAGCCAACGCCTGCGCCCAGTCCAGCGCCAACCCCGGCACCAACCCCGGCCCCCACCCCAGCACCGACCCCCACCCCGAACCCCAGCACGACCACGGACATGCCGTCGACTTGGGCGCAATCGGGCCTGCTCTGGCAGGCATTGACCGAAATGGGTACGAGCAGCGTGCAGGCGCTCGGTGCGGCCGATCTGGCGCGTTTGGACCGGGCGGATTTGCAACGCTTGACCACGGCGCAATGGCTGGGGTTTCGCACGGAGCAGCTCTTGGGCTTGAGTCTGGCGCAATGGCAGCAAGTGCCCTTGAGCCAAGTGCGCGCCCTGCGTGAGACCCAGGTGGCGGGCTTGGTACCGGAGGTGCGGGCCTGGCTGCAAGCGGCGCGCCAGCAGCCTCAGGCCGCGCGCTAAGGCAGGGCATGGCTCGACAGGTGGATGCGGCCTGTCGCACAATGGGCGACATGACCGTGTACTACCAATCCTGTCCAACGCCCTTGGGGGCCATGTGGCTTGCCGCCGACGCAGACGGGCTGCGAGGAGCCTGGTTTGAAGACCAGGCCGATTTGCCAGACCTGCGGGATTGGACCCGCGGTCGCGGGCACGCCTTGTTGCAGGAGGCCCGCCGGCAATTGCGGGCCTACTTCGCGCGCACCTTAGAGACGTTTGATCTGCCGCTCAGCCCGCATTCCCCTGGCACCGCGTTTCAACACCAGGTGTGGCAAGCCTTGCAGACGATCCACTTTGGCCAGCTGACGCACTATGGCGCCCTGGCCACCCGACTGGGCGCCCCCCAAGCCGCCCGTGCGGTGGGTGCGGCGGTGGGACGCAACCCCTGGAGTGTGATCGTGCCTTGCCATCGGGTGGTAGGCGCACGGGGTGAACTCACCGGCTACGCGGGTGGACTTGAGCGCAAGGTCGCGCTCTTGCAACGCGAGGGACATTGGCTCACCTGAGGCGCGGGCGTGCTATTCTCTCAAGATGTTGTCATTTTGAGCCCATGCCCTCCTCATCCGAACCCACCCAAGCCCAAGCGGTTTATGCCATTCATAACCGTCTGTTTTTTCGCCTCTTTCAGGTGGGCAATACGTTGGATCGCCAGGCGAGCAATGTGATGGGCATCTCCACGGTGCAGTGGGCGGTGCTCGGCGCCCTCACCCGCCCCCAAGCGGAACAAGGGATGACCTTTTCGGAACTCGCGGAATACCTGATCGTGAGCCGCCAAAGCCTCGATGGGGTGCTCAAGCGCCTGGAGCGTGATGCGCATGTCGAGCGGGTCACAGACCCGCATGACCGGCGTGCGCGGCGGGTGGTGCTCACAGCCCATGGCCGCCACTTTTGGCGCCAACTCCAGCCCCGCATTCAGGCGTTCTATGCGGCGGTGATGCAGGACATTCGGTTTGATGACAAGGTGGCCATGGTGCATTTGCTCAACGTGGTCAACCAAGGCCTCGCCACCGTGCACGAAGTGGAGCTGCCTGCCGCACCCACCGTGGCGACGAAAAAAAAGGCGGGCCGAAGGCCCGCCCGCTAAGCACCCTCGCGGGGCTTATTTGGTCGACTTCAAGAACTCGGCCGACTGTTCCTTGACCACTTTGTCCACCACGTCGGTGTAAGCGGCGATCCAGTCCGACTGCGGCACCCACTGCTTGCCGTCCCACATGTCGATACGGGTTCTGCCCCCACCGCCATGGTCTTTGGCGGTGACGGTGACGGGGGCGATCAGGCCGTTGGCGTCAAAGTTGCGCAAGCTCTCCAAACCGGCCTTGATCTTGGTGGGTGTCAGCGGCATCTTGCCTTGACGAATGGCTTGACGCACCCCTTCAAACGCCACAGAGTACATGGCCAGGCCGGTGTTGTAGTAGATGTCGTCGAGGTTTTTGCGATCGCCATTGCCTTTGCCCTTTTCGTACAGGTCTTTGATGATTTGCTGCACGAGGGGGTGGCTGGTGCCGCCGACCACGTTGGTGCCGCGCTTCATGCCTTTGGCCTCTTCGGCGCCAATGTTGGCGATGTCCACCTCATTGAACCAGTTGACAGAGATGAGCTTCTCCATCGGGATGCCGTTGCGCTTCATCTCGCGTGCGGCTGCCACGTGCATGGCCGAGAGGTTCCAGGTGATCACCCAGTCGGGGTTGAAGCGGCGAATTTGTGTCCAAACCGCGGCTTGGTCACGCCCGGGCAAGGGGTTGGGGAAGAGTTGCAGTTCAAAGCCCTCTTTTTCTTGCAGGGTCTTGAGGATGGGGATGGGCTCCTGACCGAAAGCGTAATCGGGGTAGATGAAGCCAATCTTCACGCCGCGCATGTTGCCAAACTGCTTGTTCTTGATGAACTGAATGTTGTTGGCCATCTGACCCCAGTAGGTCGGGCCGATGGGGAAGACCCATTTGAAGACATCGCCGTCAATGGCGTCGCCACGTCCCACAAAGGACTGGAGCAAGATGTTCTTGTCTTCCATCACGCGGGGCAGAACCGCACGCGAGACCGGTGTGGACAAGGTGTCGAAAATCATCACGCCTTCGCGCTTGAGTTTTTCATAACACTCGATGCCGCGCTGGGGCTCGTTGCCATGGTCTTGCACGACCAGCTCGATTTTCTGCCCTTCCAAACCGCCGCGGGCATTGAGCACATCGGCGTAGTCCTTGGCGGCCTGCACGATCTGCGGCGTCACGAAGGTGTAGGCCTTACTCAAGTCGTAGCAGAGGCCGAACTTGACTTGGGCCTGCGCCGCGCCTGCGGCCAAACCCAAACTGGCGACGGCCAGCATGCCCCAAAGTTTGCGTTTCATCATTGCTGTCTCCTCTTGTGGTTAATGGATATGAACATTCAGCTCAACCAGCGCTTGCGGCGCCGGTAGTGCTTGATGTCCCGGAAATCGCGCCCCTCGGCTCCGCCCAGGTAGAACTCCTGGATATCGGGGTTTTGTTTCATGGCTTGGGCGCTGTCGTGCATGACGATACGCCCGTTCTCGATCAGGTAGCCGTGCGAGACCACTTCCAGCGCGGCAATGGCGTTTTGCTCGACCAACAGCACGGAGAGGCCCTCCTCGCGGTTGATGCGCCGCACGATGTCGAAAATTTCGGCCACCAAGAAGGGGGCCAAGCCCAGGCTGGGCTCGTCGAGCATGAGCAAGCGCGGCTGGGTCATGAGCGCGCGGCCAATGGCGAGCATTTGTTGCTCGCCGCCCGAGAGGTAGCCGGATTCGGCGTCGCGGCGTTGGGCGAGGCGGTTGAAATAGGTGTAGACCATGTCACGCTGGCGCAGCATCTCGGCGCGGCTGTTGCCGCGAATGGCCGAGGCCGCAACCAGGTTTTCATCTGGGGTGAGGTGCTCAAACACCCGGCGGCCTTCGAGCACTTGGACAATGCCCAAATGCACGCGCTCCTGGGGGCTTAGGCGATCGATGGCCTGGCCTTCGAAATGAATGGCTCCGCGCGTGACTTCCCCCCGTTCGGCTTTGAGCAGGCCCGAGATCGACTTGAGCAAGGTGCTTTTGCCAGCGCCGTTGGCCCCGAGCAGGGCGACCATGCCGCCTTGGGGAATTTCCAGCGAAGCGCCTTTGAGGGCCAAAGCAACGCGGTCGTAGATGACCTCCACATTGTTGAGGGAGAGCGCGAGTGGGGTGGTGGCGTTTTCCATGGCAGCCCCTTTATTTACGCGTGTAGCCAAACGGCCAGAGCTTGAGGTAATCGCGCACATTGCCGTAGAGCTTGCCCAAGCCCATGGGCTCGACGATCAAGAAGAGAATGATGAGCGCGCCGTAGACCACATGCGGGATGTGGGCCAAGGTCTCGACCCCGAGGTCGAGCCCCAGGGCTTTGGCCCCCCAGGCGATGAGGTGGTTCATTTGCGAGGGCATGAGCAAGATGAAGGCCGCACCAAACCAACTGCCGATGATGCTGCCCAAGCCCCCCACGATGACCATGGCCAAGAGCTCGATGGAGACGTTGACCGAGAACTGTTCCGGCGTGACCGCCCGGTAGAAGGTGAAGATGAGGATGGCGCCACTCACCCCGCCGATGAAGGAAGATGTGGCAAAGGCGATGAGCTTGTAATAAAAGCTTTGCACACCGATGACGGCGGCGGCGAAATCCTTCTCACGCACGGCCACCAAGGCGCGCCCCAAGGCGGTACGGCGCAGGTTGAGCATGAAGACCGTGACCAGCACGCACCAAACCAAGGCCACGTAGTAAAGCCCGGCGTCGGAGCTCACCACCTCACCCATGAGGCGCATGGCGGGGGCTTGCAGGGTCGCCCCCACGCCGCCACTGATGGCGGGGACATGGGAGATCACCCAATCCATGACGAATTGCAAGGCCAGGGTGGACAAGGCCAAGTAAAGGCCTTTGACACGCAAAGCCGCGAAGGCAAAGACCACGCCAATGACGGTGGCCGTGAGTCCGCCCAGCACGACGGCGATTTCCCAGGGAATGCCGTTGCGGGTGGCGTGCACCGAGGCGTAGGCGCCAATGCCCATGACCGCCGCGTAACCGAAGTGGAATTGTCCGGCCCAGCCAATGATGAGGTTCAAGCCCAGCGTGGCCGATGTCCAGACCAACCAAGGCAGCATGTAGCTCGTGAGCGTGAGCGAGCTCACCAACCAAGGGGCGAGCACGCCAAAGGCCAGCATGACGACGATCATCACGCGATCGGCGGGAATGGGAAAGAGCTTGCGGTCCAGCGCGTAGCTGGTGTGAAAGACGCCGGCTTGTCGGAAGAACATGGTCAGAGCCTCTCAATATCGTGGCGGCCAAACAGGCCGTGCGGACGAATCATGATGGTGATGATGAGCACGGCGGCAATCACCAATTCGCGCGTGCCGCCCCCGAGCAATGGGTCGAGATAGCCCGAAGCCACGCTCTCGAAGGCGCCAAGCAGCAAGCCCGCGAGAATGGCACCGCCCAAACTGTCCATGCCGCCGAGCACCGCCACCGTCACGCCCTTGAGCAGCAACAGGGAGAGGGATTGATCGACGCCTTGCATGGAGGCCCATAAGACGCCAGCGATGGTGGCCACCATGGAGGACAGCGCCCACGAGAGTCCCACGCCACGCTCGACAGAAATGCCCACCGACCAAGAGGCCATGTAATCGTCGGCAATGGCGCGCAGAACGACGCCGCGGCGCGTTTGGAAAAAGAAGACGAAAAAGCCAAAGAGCACCAAGGTGACGGCCGCGCCAATGACATAGGCTTGGTTGAGCAGGATGGGCCCGAGGAAGATGGGGTCATCGCTGATGCCCAGGCGCAGAGGCCGCCCGTTGCCACCCCAAATGGCCAAGGTCAGGGCGCGCAGGAAAATGTCCAAGCCCAGCGTCATCATGAGGATCATGACGATGGGGCGACCGGCCAGGGGACGCAGCGCCACGCGCTCGATGCCCAGGCCCAGACCACACATGGTGACGATGGCGAGCAAGATGGCCAGCACCATGGGTAGACCCAGGCCCAATTGATAGAAGAGCACGACATAGGCGCCCACCATGGTGAGGGCGCCTTGCGCGAGGTTGGGCACGGAAGAGGATTTGTAGACCAGCACCAGCCCCATGGCGACCAAGGCGTACATCAGGCCGGCGAGGGCGCCGTTGATGCCGAGTTCCAGAAAGTAATTCAGATCCATGCTCATAGCTCCCGGATCGCGAGTTCGCGTTCCAACACGCCGGTCTCACCGGTTTCGTAGACGATGCGGGCCTGGTGCAGCACCTGGGCTTGGCCGTTGTAAATGGCGTCAATGACGGGCGCGTAGCGCTCTTCGATCACATTGCGCCGCAGCTTGCGGGTGCGGGTGATCTCGCCGTCGTCGGCGTCGAACTCTTTGGGCAAACTGACCATGCGCCGAATGCGCAGGCCCTCGGGCAAGGCTGCATTGACCCGCGCCACGGCCTGCGCGAGGAGCTCTTGGATGGGGGGTTTTTGCGATAGATCGGCGTAGGACATGTAGGTCACCCCGCGCAGCTCCGCCCAATGCCCTACCGCCTCCATATCGATGCAAATCATGGCGGCGAGGTGCGAGCGCCCGCTGCCGAGCACCGCCACATCTTTGATGTAGGGGCTGAACTTGAGGCGGTTTTCGATGTAGTTGGGAATGTAGCGCTCGCCCTGGGCGGTGTAGACCACTTCGGACAATCGCCCCAGAACCACGAGGTGGCCGTCTTCTTCCAGATAGCCCGCGTCACCAGTGTGCAGCCAACCCTCGCGCAGGGTTTGTGCGGTGCTCTCGGGGTTGCGGAAGTAGCCCTGAAAGACGCTGCCCGACTGGATGAGGATTTCGCCATCGTCGTTGATGCGTGCGGTCACGCCGGGCAAAGGACGCCCCACGGTGTGCAGCTGCACCTCGTTGGCTTCTTGCATGGCGTTGAACGCGGCGGTCTCGGTCTGGCCGTAGAGCTGCCGCAATTGCACGCCCAAGGCACGGTAGAAAATGAAAGTGTCCTCGCCAATGGCCTCGCCACCGGTGAAGGCGTGGCGAATGCCGCTGAGGCCGAGTTGGTCTTTGATCGGACCAAACACCAGCGCTTCGCCAAAGAAGCGCACGAGGCCATGCGTCCAGGGCACGGGCTTGCCTTCCAGGCGCAAGCGCTCATGGGCAATGGCACGGTCCATGAAGGCGTGGTAGATGGCTTTTTTCAGCGGCGTGGAATCTTCCATGCGCACCTGCACGAGCGTGAGCAAGTTGTCCCAGCTGCGTGGCGCGGCCAAATAGAAGCTCGGGGCGATTTCGCGCAAGTTGTGCAGGACCGTCTCGGCGCTCTCGGGAATGTTGATCTCAAAATGCAGCGCCACGCCCGCGCCCAAGGTGAGCGCGTAATCGCCAATCCAGGCCATGGGCAAATAAGCCAGAATGCGCTCGCCAAACCCAAAGGCTTGCACTTGGTAAGCGTTGGCCACGCCGCTGAGGATGTTGGCGTGCGAGAGCACCACGCCCTTGGGCTTGCCAGTGGTGCCCGAGGAATGGATGATGACGGCGGGGTCACTGGCTTGGGCCGTGGCGACGATGGACTCGGCGAGGCTTGGGTTTTGGGCCAGGCGTGCCGCGCCGCGCGCGCCCAAATCGGCCCAGGAGACCAAACCGGACTCGCCGTAGGCGGCAAGGCCACGCGGATCGTCGTAAACGATGTGGGTGATGCCGGGGTAGCGCTCGCGCAAGTCGAGAATTTTGTCCACTTGCTCTTGGTCTTCGGCCAGCACAAAAGTAGCCCCGCCCTGCTCGAGCACGTGCAGGATTTCATCGGGAGTGGCGTCGGGATAGACCGGCATGACGTGGCCACCGAGTGCGGCCCCGGCGAGCATGCCGGTGTAGAGGTTTTGTCGGTTATCCCCCACCACGAGCAAGCCGCTGCCGCGGGTGAAGCCGAGTTCGGCCAAACCTGCAGCAGCTTGCAAGGTTTGGCTGAGCCATTGTGACCAGGTGGTTTCTTGCCAAATGCCGAGGTCTTTTTCGCGCAGAGCAACTTGTTGGGGACGGGCTTGGGCGTTGAGCGCGAGCAAGCGAATGAGGGTGGTGTTGGGATTGAAATCCCACTGAGCAGACTCACGCGACATCTTTGGCGCCTCCCAGATAGGCCTTGATCACGCGCGGGTTGCGGATGACCTCGCGCGGAATGCCGGTGTCGATGAGCTCACCGTAGCTCAAGACGAGCATGCGATCGCAAATGCCGGTGATGATGTCCATGTGGTGTTCGATGAGGAGCACGGTCACACCGCGTTCGTCCCGCGCATCGAGCACAAAACGCGCCATGTACTCCTTCTCTTCCTGGTTCATGCCCGCCATGGGCTCGTCCAGAATCAAAAAGCTCGGCTCGGCCACCAGGGCACGGGCGAGCTCCACACGTTTTTTCAGGCCAATGGGGATGCTGTCGACCAATTCATCGCGCACGCCTTGGAGCTGCATGAAGTCAATGACTTCTTCGACCTGCTCGCGCTGGGCGATTTCTTCGTCACGCGCAAACCACGGGTAGAGGGCGGTGCGCCAAACGCTGGGGCGCATGTGCACGTGACGGCCGAGCAAAATGTTGTCGAGCACCGTCATGCCGTTGAAGAGGGCCAAGTTTTGAAACGTGCGCGCCACTCCTTGGCGCGCAACTTGGTGGGGCGGCATACCCGTGATGTCTTGGCCATGCAAAAAGATCTGGCCTTTTTGGGGTGGGTAAAAACCGGTGATGGCATTGGTCATGGTGGTTTTGCCACTGCCATTGGGGCCGACCAAGCCAAAAATTTCACCCCGGTTGATGTGCATGCTCACGCCGGTGAGGGCGACGAGTCCGCCAAAGCGACGTTCAATGTCGACCACCTCCAGCACCCGATCGGGGTGGGCGGCGTTGGACGCGGGTGCGTGGGACATGGGCTTTGCTTTCCTGCGCGATAAGGGCTTGAGTCTGCCTGAGTTTGGGGCGATTGAGACGTGGGGCTGTCCCCTAGGTCTTTAAATTCCCACAGCCGCGCGTCCAGCGCGGTCACGGGCAATGATGGACTTCATGATTTGCGAGGTGCCGTCGCCAATTTGGAAGCCCAAGACATCGCGCAAGCGTTGCTCCATGACCCCACGGTCATAGCCGCCATGGCCAAACATGAGCAAGCACGCGTGAATGGCATCGTAAGCCAGTTTAGGGCCCCGCCATTTGCACATGGCCGCTTCGGCGGTGTGCGGCAGGTGGTGGTCTTTGAGCCAGAGGGTTTGCAGGCACATCAAACGCGCTGCGTAAACCTGGGTGTCAAAATCGGCCAAGGTGTGCGAAACCCCTTGGAAGGACGCCAGCGGTTTGCCAAAGGCCTCGCGCTGGGCCACGTAGTCCCATGCCTCCTCGAGCGCGACCTGGGCCACGGCCAGAACTTGCAGGCCGATGAGGGCGCGGGAAAAATCAAAACCCTGCATGACTTGAATAAAGCCTTTGCCCTCGTCACCCAAGCGGTGTGACACTGGCACGCGAACGTTCTCGAAGAAAATCGAGCCGCGCCCAATGGCGCGCTGCCCATGGCAATCGAAGCGGCTGCGGGTGATGCCGGGCAAATCCATGGGTACGAGCACCGCGCTCACCCCTTTGGCCCCCGCCTCCACCGGCCCGGTGCGGGCGAAGACGACGGCCGCGTCGGCCTGGTCGGCCGCCGAGATCGAGGTTTTTTCGCCGTTGATGACGTAGTGGTCTCCCACGCGCTCCATGCGCAAGCGCAAGTTGGCGGCATCCGAGCCGCCGCGCGGCTCGGTCAGGGCAATGGCAAAGAGGGCCTCGCCCTGGAGCAGTTTGTCGAGCCAAGGACGCGTGACGGCGGGGTCGCCATGCTCACTCAGAATTTGGCCATTGAGCGAGGCCAAGAGGTTGATGTAGGACAGGCTCAGGTCGGCCCGTGCGATCTCCTCGTGAATCACGCCCGCGGCGAGACACCCAGCCCCCTGCCCGCCCAAGTTCTCCGGGATTTCCGGAGCGATGAGCCCCATGCGCCCCATCTCCCGCATGAGTTCGCGGTCGAGGACGCGGGTTTGGTCGCGCTCGATGAAGCCAGGGGCAACGCGTTCGGTGGCGAAGCGTCGCGTTTGTTCGGCCAGGGCTTGCAGGGTTTCGTCTAGATAGGGGTTGGGCGGAAATTCCGGCGCGCTCATGCATTCTCCTGGGGGACCTGCGTCGCGCGGGCTCTAGGCTCTTGCCGGGGACCGCGTCGCGCCGCATTTATATCAATATATTGCTAAATATACGATCTCCTCCTGGCGTTCGCAACGCCTCAGCTTCGACAAACCGTCAAGGTTTTCCCTAGGAGCCAAATGAAAAGACCGCCACGCGGGCGGTCTGGAGATTGGGAAGAATTTTTTTTATGACAACAAGCTGTCTTAATCAGGGTTTGCTCAATCCGCCTTGATGTTGCGGCTGGCGATGAGTTTTTGCCAACGGCTGAACTCGGCGGCCTGGAAAGTGGCAAATTGCTCAGGCGTGTTGAGCACGGTCTCAAAGCCCAACTCGGCAAACCTGGCTTGGTTTTGGGGATCCCGGATGATGCTCGAAATGGCCTCGTGCATGCGCTTTTTGATGTCGGCGGGTAAGCCCTTAGGGGCGGAGACCGCCTGCCAGGAGTACACATTGGCTTCTTTGATGCCACTTTCTTCCAAGGAAGGCACATCCGGCAGCAGGGGAGAGCGTTTGGCACTGGTGATGGCCAAGGCGCGCAGTTTGCCCGACTTGATCTGGGGCATGGCGGTGTTGATGTTCATCCAGGAGGCATTGACTTGGTTGCCGAGCAAGTCGGTCATGACGGGACCACCGCCCTTATAGGGCACATGGATGCCGGTGGTTCCGGTTTGCAACCAGAACAATTCGGCCGTGAGGTGATCGCTGCTGCCGTTACCCGAGGAGGCAAACGTCATTTTGTCGGGGTTGGCCTTTTGATAGGCGATCACTTCGGCAAGAGACTTCCAAGGCGCGGGGGCCGGCACCACGAGCACGTTGGGCGCTTGCACCACCACGGTGATGGGGTCGAGGTCCTTGAGTGCGTCGTAGTTGACCTTGATGAGGTGCGGGGCGATCACATAGGGCCCGAGCGAGGCGACGAGAAAGGTTTGACCATCGGCGGCCGCGCGGGCGACTTGTGAGGCGCCGATGGTGCCCGTGGCGCCCGCCTTGTTCTCCACCACCACATTCGCCCCGCCGAGTTTTTCGCCCATCTTGGCTGAGAGGGTGCGGGCGATCAGATCGGTCGAGCCGCCAGGGGGAAAGGGCACGACCAGGGTGATGGGCTTGTTGGCGTCTGGCCAGGCCCAGGCATGGAGTGTGGCGGACAAAGCCAGCAAGGTGGCCAACAGGTTTTTCTTCATGGGGTTTGTCTCCTTCATTCGATTGTTGGAATAGCCGAAATTTAACTCATGACGGAGCGCCAAAACGCGCTTCGCTCATTTGCATGAGGGTTTGGGTGCTGGCCCGCGCGGCGAGCAGGTGCGCATCGGCCCGCGGCAGGAGGCGGGAGAAGTAAAACTCAGCCGTCTCGAGTTTGGCGCGGTAAAAATCGGCGTCTTGTCCTTGGGTGAGCGCCTTCTCGGCCACGAGGGCCTGCTGTAGCCAACAATGCGCCATCATGACGTAGCCGCTGTACATCAGAAAATCGACACTCGCCGCACCAATGGAATCGCGGTCTTTGCGCGCACGCCAGAGCAAGCGCCAAGTGAGTCGATCCCATTGCCAGGCGCGCCACCAAGCGGCGCGGGCAAGGCGCCCGAGGGTGTCGGTGCGCAGAAGGTGGGGCGTGGCCAGACGACGCATGCGGGAGGTGAAATCGCGCACGCATTGACCCCGGGTGGACAAAATCACTTTGCGCCCGAGCAAGTCCAGCGCCTGAATGCCCGTGGTGCCCTCGTAGAGGGTGGCGATGCGGGCATCGCGCAGGATTTGCTCCATGCCGTGCTCCTGGATGTAGCCATGCCCGCCATAGACCTGAATGCCCAGGCTCGCGGCCTCCACGCCGAGCTCGGTCAGAAAGCCTTTGAGGATGGGCGTGTAAAAGCCCAGTTCGGCGTCACCCGCGCGGTAGGCGGCATGGTCACCGCGCCAGGCTGCGCCAAAGACGCGATCGGAGATTTGCACGGCGGCGTAAACCATGGCGCGGCCGCCCTCGACGATGGCCTTTTGGGTGAGCAACATGCGACGCACATCGGGGTGCCAAAGCAAGGCATCGGCCACTTGGTCGGGCTCTTTGGTGCCGGAGAGCGAACGCATGGAGCGACGCTCCCGCGCGTAGGCCAAGGCGCCCTGGTAGGAACGCTCGGCATGGCAGATACCTTGGATGGCGGTGCCGATGCGGGCGGTGTTCATGAAGGTGAACATGGCCTCTAAGCCCTTGTTGGGCTCACCGATGAGGATGGCGTGCGCAGCGTCGAAATTGAGCACCGCCGTGGCATTGGCATGAATGCCCATCTTGTGCTCGATGCTCGCGCAGTGCACGCTGTTGCGCGCGCCGAGCTGGCCTTGGGCGTCGAATTGGAATTTGGGCACCAGAAAGAGGGAGATGCCACGCGTGCCCGCCGGCGCGTCGGGCAGCCGTGCGAGCACGATGTGGATGATGTTCTCCGTGAGGTCGTGCTCACCGCTGGAGATGAAGATCTTGGTGCCCGTGAGGGTGTAGTGCCCGTCGCCCGTGGGGACCGCGCGCGTGCGCACCTGCGAGAGGTCGGAGCCGCATTGGGGCTCGGTCAGGCACATGGTGCCGCTCCAGACGCCGCTGATGAGTTTGGGCAGGCAAGACTGCTTGATGGACTCGGGGGCGTATTGCAACAAAGTATTGATGCACCCCACACTCAGGCCGGGGTACATGTTGAACGCCCAGTTGGCGGTGCCGAGCATTTCGCTCTTGAGCAAATTGAGCGACATGGGCAGGCCCTGACCACCGTAGGCGGTGGGAAAGGCCAGGGTTTGCCAGCCCCCCTCGACAAATTGGGCGTAGGCTTCTTTGAAACCCGTTGGGGTGCGGACCTCGCCTTGGTGGAACTGACAGCCCTCGCGATCGCCCGAAACGTTGAGGGGGGCGAGCACCTCCTCGCAATAGGTGGCGGCGGCTTCGAGAATGGCGTCGACCAATTCGGGCGTGGCGGGTTCTCCGTCGGCGGGGTTTTGGGGCGCGAGCGCCGCGTAGTGCGAGGGGTAGTCAAACACCTCGTTCATGAGAAAGCGCATGTCGCGCAAGGGAACTTTGAAGGGAATCATTCTTTAACGCTCCAGAATGGCGACGACCCCTTGGCCGCCCGCCGCACAAATCGAGATCAGACCGCGGCCTTGGCCGCGGCGGGCGAGTTGTTTGGCCAAGGTGGCGACAATGCGCGCGCCTGTGGCGGCAAAAGGGTGGCCCGCGGCCAATGAACTGCCCAGCACATTGAGGCGGCTGCGATCAATGGGCCCCAGGGGCTCGGCCAAACCCAAACGCTCCCGACAGAAGACGGGGTCCTCCCAGGCTTTCAGGGTGCACAAGACCTGAGCCGCGAAGGCTTCGTGAATCTCGTAGTAATCAAAATCTTGCAAACGCAAGCCCGCGCGCGCGAGCATGCGGGGCACGGCATAGGCCGGCGCCATGAGCATGCCCTCATGGCCACCGACAAAATCCACCGCCGCGGTCTCGCTGTGGGTGAGGTAGGCCAGCACCGGCAAGCCGCGGGCCTCGGCCCAATCCTCGCTGCCGAGCAACACGGTGGAAGCGCCGTCGGTGAGGGGCGTGGAATTACCCGCGGTGAGCGTTCCCGCCCCCGGGGCGATGCGGCGGTCAAAAGCCGGTTTGAGGCTGGCGAGTTTTTCGGCCGTGAGGTCGGGGCGCAGGTTATTGTCCTGTCGCAAACCGAGAAACGGGGTCATGAGGTCATTGAAAAAACCCTGGGCGTAGGCCTGCGCGAGGTGCTGGTGGCTGGCCAAAGCCAGGGCATCTTGCTCGGCGCGGCTCACGCCCCAGTGCTGCGCCATTTGTTCGGCGTGCTCGCCCATGGAGCAGCCCGTGCGCGGCTCGGCATTGCGCGGCAATTCGGGGCGCAAAAATTGGGTCGGACGGATCCGCATGAGGGCTTGCACCCGTTGCCAAGGCGTGCGGGCGCGGTTGAGGGCGAGCAAAGCCCGGCGCAAACGGTCGTTGAGGGCGATGGGGGCATCGGAGGTGGAATCCACGCCCCCCGCGACGGCGCTGTCGATGAGGCCCAAAGCGATTTTGTGGGCCACCAAGAGCGTGGCCTCCAAACCCGTGCCGCAGGCTTGCTGAACGTCGTAGGCCGGGGTTTGCGGCGAGAGGGTGGTGCCCAGCACCGTCTCGCGCACGAGGTTGAAATCGCGCGCGTGTTTCATGACCGCGCCCGCAGCCACTTCACCCAAGCGTTGTTCCGAGAGTTGGTAGCGATCGATCAGCCCCTGGAGCGCGGCGGTGAGCATTTCCTGGTTGCTCGCGCGCGCGTAGGCCGAGTTGGAGCGGGCAAAAGGGATGCGATTGCCACCCAGGATGGCAACGCGTCGAACAGTGGGCAATGGGGAGAGGCTCATGGATGGGCTCGGGGTCAAGACGAAGACTGGGTGAGTTCGGCGCGCAAATGGCAACGCTGGCCTTGGGCGTCGCGCACCTCAAAGCGGCCGTGGCGTGCATCGGGCGCTGTCCACACCGTGGCGCGCGCCGGCAAGCGCAGGGGGCTGTGGAAATCACAAGCCAAGCTGGCCGCGCCCTGCCCGCCTTGCGGGTGCAAGGTGGCCAAGGCCCGTGCCTGCGTCCACAGCCCATGGGCGATGGCGCGGGGAAACCCAAAAGGCTTGGCGGTCAAGGCACTGAGGTGAATGGGGTTGAAATCGCCGGAGACGCGGGCGTAGCGCCGACCGATATCGGCAGGCGCATCCAGCGGCGCGCGCTCGCGCAGATCGGGCGCGCTCGCGACAGCGGGCGCATAAGGTTCGCCATAGGCTGGACGCACGCCCAAGCGCAGCACCGTTTGCACACAGGACCAGATGCAGGCGTTGTCACGCCAGAGGTGCAACTCGACGGTGAAGGCTTGGCCTTTGTCGTGGGCGCGCAAGGCCCCGGTTTGTAGCACCACCCGAAGCGCGTCGCCCACGGCCAAGGGCGCATGCTGGGTGATGTGGTTGGAGAGGTGCACGGTGCCGAGCGCGGGCCAAGGGCACTCGGGCGAGTTCATGTAGGCCAAGCCGAGTGGAAAACCCAACAGCTGGGGGTAAGTGAGGGGCACCCCCGCGCGGTCCTCAAAGCCACAACAGGCGCGGTATCGCGCGATGGCGTCTGCGGTCAAGACCACCTGGGGCCTGACCCATTGGGCGCTGGGCAAGGCTGGCACGGGCCCCGGTTTTTTGAAAGATGAACGCAAGGTCTGGGCGATGGTGGCCCAGGGGCTTGGTGCGGCCAAGAGGGTATGGGGTTCGGACATGATCAGGCTCCGAGCCAATTTTGGCCGCAAACCCGAAGCACCTGCCCGTTCACGCCGGCGGCTTGTGGGCCCACGAGCCAAGCAATGGCTTCCGCCACGTCCACGGGCAAGCCGCCCTGACCCAAGCTGTTCATGCGCCGCCCCGCCTCACGGATGGCCAGCGGAATGGCCGCCGTCATTTGGGTTTCAATAAAGCCCGGCGCCACCGCGTTGATGGCCAAGGCCTGCGTCTGCCATTGCGGGGCGAGGGCTTGCACCCAGCCGATCACGCCGGCTTTGGAGTAGCCGTAATTGGTTTGCCCGCGATTGCCGGCAATACCCGAGATCGACGACACCCCCACCACGCGCGCCCCCTTGCGCAGGGCTTGGGCCTCTTGCATGGCTTGGGTGATGGTGATGGGCGCTTGCAGGTTGATGGCTTGGACCAGAGCCCATTGATGGGCCGGCATGCGCGCGAGGCTCCGGTCGCGTGTGATGCCCGCGTTGTGCACCAAACCGTCCCAGCCTCCCTCGGCCAGTGCCGCGCGCACCAAGGTGGTCGGGGCCTCGGGGTCGGTGATGTCCAAGGCCAAGGCTTGCCCGCCGATGCGCTTGGCCAGGGCTTGCAGGGGTTCTTGGGCCGAGGGCACATCTAGGGCGATCACACGCGCGCCATCGCGCGCGAGCGTCTCGGCCACGGCCACCCCAATGCCCCGGGCCGCCCCGGTGACCAAAATCTGCCGACCGGCCAAGGGCTGGGTGGGCGCGTGAGGCGGGAGGGACGCGGGTTGCAAGCGCAGGCTTTGGCCAGAGACATAGGCACTGCGTGGTGAGAGGAAAAAGCCCAAGGCCCCACCCAAATTGGCCTCGGCCCCCTCCTCGACCCAGAGCAATTGGGCGGTAGCCCCTTGGCGCAACTCTTTGGCGACGGCGCGGACAAATCCTTCCAAGGCGCGCTGCGCCACGGCTTGCGCCAACGTGGCCGCTTGTTCGGGGGGACGGGCGAGCACGATCACGCGCCCACAGGGCAAGAGGTGCGGCAAGGTGTGTTGAAAAAAGGCGTGCAGGGTCTCGCTTTGCAAGGGGTCAGACAAGCCGGTGGCGTCAAACACCAAGGCCTTGACCTTGGCACCAGGCGCCTCCCCCACGCCCCAGCGACCACTCATGACCCCCTGCTGCTGGGCCAGCGTGATCCACTCGGGCAAGCTGTGGTGCGCCAGACTGGGCGCTTCTAGCTCGGCCAGCGACTGGCTCAGGGAGGGCAAGAGTTGGGCCCCGGGACTCGCCCCGACCAGGACTTCTCCCCGCAAAACGGGACGATGGCTGGAGAAACGCTCCAAGGCCCTGGGCTGTGGCAAGCCCAGACTACGGGTGAGCGCCCCTCCAAAGGGTGAATTGGCAAAGGACAGGTATGCGTCTGACATGGTGTTGGCCCCGGAAAACCACCAATCATCCTACACCGGCAGACCCTCCCCTTGGCGCTAGGGGGCTTCGTCCGGTTTGCGCGAAACCTGGCCTTTGCCCTCGCGCAGGGGCTTGGCAAGGCGGGGGGTGTTATTCGCCGGAGGACTGGCGATTGGCCACGGATTTGAGCACTTGGTGATGAACCCGCCGCATGAGGAACCACACGGTGAGGACCACCAGCGGAACGGCGATGGCCGTGAAGAGGCTTGGGCTGCTGATCCAGTGCCGTGCTTCGAGGCCTTCGGCCACGTAGTGCAGCAGGCCAATGAGGTAGTAACTGATGGCCGCCACGGAGAGCCCCTCGACGGTGGTTTGCAACTTGAGTTGCAAAGCCTGGCGGCGGTTCATGGTCTCGAGCAGCTCTTGGCTGCTTTGTTGTTGTTCGAAATCGACGCGGGTGCGCAGCAAGTTGCTCATGTGGGAGACGCGTTCGGAGAGCGCGTTTTGACGGCGCTCGGCCCATTCGCAGGTGCTGCGCGCCGGCGTGAGGCGACGCTGGATGAACTCGGCAATGGTTTGCTGTCCAGCGTTGCGGCTCTCCGCGATTTCTTGCACGCGCCGGTCGATGAGCTCGAAGTAAGCCCGCGTGGCCGAAAAACGGGCGTGCGTGGCGGCATACTGACCCTCGACTTCACCGGCCAAGCGGGTGAGGCGATCGAGCAGAGCCGCTTCGTCACTGGCGGAGGCGTTGCGGATGGCCAAGGCCAGGGAGGCGAGCTCTCGCTCGGCGTCGGCCAAGGCCCGGCTGGCTTGCCGGGCGGCGGGCAAACCGAGCATGGCGGCCAAGCGGTAGGTTTCGATCTCCAGGAGCTGCTGCACCAAACGCCCTTGGCGGCGCGCCGAGATGGAGCCCGCGACCAAGATGATGCGCCCAAAGCCATCGGGGTGAATCTGAAAATCGGTGAAGACTTCGCCCAAACCGTCGGCGACAGTGGAGGCCACCAAGGAGTCCTCGCGCAACAACCCTTGCGCGGGGTTGAGGCCATCGACGCTACGGGCGGGCAAGAGCCAGAGGTGAGAGCGTGAGAGGCACTCCCCCGGCAGGGCCGAGAGCCATTGCTGGGAGACGCCATCCAAGCCCCCGCTCAAGGGCAGTTGTGAGGGGGTCGTGCCCTCGGGCAGTGGGCGAATGAACGACCAGGAGACAAATTCCGTATGCAATTCCCAGCGCAGACGATAAGCACCGAGATCGGTTCGCAAGTGGTTGATGTGCTCATCGGGCACGGGCAAGTGCAAGTCGCGCAGCAAGGCGGCCAAGTGCGCGCGGCTCGCAGCGGCCGCGGCAGGATCGGCCAACATCACGAAATGCGAGATGGCCAATGGGCCTTGCATCGGCTCCGGCGGCCGAGCATGCACTTCATTGTGCAAGACCTGTCGTAGGGGGTGGTCGTTCATGCGCGGCCTGATTCGGAAAAGAGGGGGGAGGTTCCGATTCTAGTCGGGCGCATGAATCGCCCCGATAACCCTCAAATGGCCTCGATCAATCAGCAGCCCGGCTCGAGTCCGAGTTTGCGCAGCAGGGTCTCCATCAGGCACCAGCGCGTGAGCGCGCTTTGCAGGAGGTTGGCCCCGACAAAAGCGGTGAACGCCAGCCACCAGCTGCTGACATAAAGAGGGCTTTCTTCGATCCCCATGGCCAAGGAGGCGAGGATGAAGAGGCCGGCGATCAAGCGAACGAGTTGCCAAGATTTCATGGTGTGGTTTCCTTTTGCATCAACGATGCGTGACGTGGGCTTTGCGATACGCTGCAAAGTAAAGCGTGGGAATGACGACGAGCGTGAGGACGGTGGAGACAAAAATGCCAAAAATGAGGGAGATGGCCAGACCGTTGAAGATCGGATCGTCCAAGATAAAGAAGGCGCCGAGCATGGCGGCCAAGCCCGTGAGCACAATGGGTTGGGCACGGGTGATGGCAGACTCGACGATGGCGCGTTCAAAGGGCACACCCTCGTGGACTTGCAAGCGGATGAAATCCACCAGCAAGATGGAATTGCGCACGATGATGCCGGCAAGCGCGATCATGCCAATCATGCTCGTGGCGGTGAACTGTGCGCCGAGCAAGGCGTGCCCCGGCATGACCCCAATGAGGGTGAGTGGAATGGGCGCCATGATGATGAGCGGCGTGAGGTAGGAACCAAACTGTGCCACCACCAAGAGGTAGATGAGGATCAAGCCCACGCCGTAGGCCGCCCCCATGTCGCGAAAGGTCTCATAGGTGATTTGCCATTCGCCGTCCCACTTGAGGCTGTACCCACGCCAGTGCTCCTCGGGCGGGCGAATGAAATACTCTTTCATGGCCGCGTCGTTGGGGGTGGGCAGCGCGGCGATCTCCCCGCGCATCTTGAAGAGGCCGTAGAGCGGGCTGTCAATGGCCCCGGCCATGTCGGCCGTGACGAAATGCACGGGTAACAAATCCTTGTGATAGATGGGTTGCTCGCGCTGGGCCTGCACCCGCTGCACCAATTCGCGAATGGGGACGAGGCGTCCAGAGGCGGTGCGCACCCGCAGTTGCAAGAGGGCGTCGAGATCGCCGTGTTGTTCGGGGGCGAGTTGAATCCAGGTCGAGGCAGGGTATTTGCTGCCGTCGTGCACATAGGTGCTGGCTTCGCCGGCCAAGCCCGCACGCAAGGTGCTCACGATGGCTTGCTGGCTGACCCCCAGTTGGGCGGCTTTGGCGCGATCTACCTGCAAGAGGGTGCGCGGTGCGGCGGCAATGGCGCTGTCGTCCACGTCCACCACGCCGGGGGTGCGCTCGAAGACTTGGCGCACCGATTGCGCAAAGGCGCGGCGTCCTTCGGCACTCGGACCATAAATTTCTGCCACGATGGGGGCCATCACGGGAGGACCTGGCGGCACCTCCACCACTTTGACGTTGGCGCCATGACGCCGTCCGATGTCTTGCAGCGGCCCGCGCACGCGGCTGGCAATGACGTGGCTTTGATCGCTGCGATGCGATTTATCGACCAAGTTGACCTGAATGTCGCCCATCTCGTGGGCATTGCGCAAGTAATACTGGCGCACCAAGCCGTTGAAGTTGATGGGGGCGGCCGTGCCCGCGTAAATTTGGTAGTGACGCACTTCGGGCACCGTGGCGAGGTAGGCCCCCAAGTCTTGGAGCGTGGCTGCAGTGGCTTCGAGCGGCGTGCCTGCGGGCATGTCGACCACCACCTGAAACTCAGACTTGTTGTCGAAGGGCAGCATCTTGAGCAAGACCAGGCCCGAGACCGGTAACACCAAGGAGAAGGCGATGAGGCCGCCGATGAGGCCGGCGAGCTTGCGGCGCTGGCGAATGCCCGTCTCAGCGCTGAGCAAGGGCTTGAAGATCCGCTCGAAATGGGGGCGTAAACGATGGGCCAAGCCGCCCTGGCCGGCAGACGCCCCGTGCGCGGTATGGCCGTCGACCTTGAGCCAAAGTCGGGCGAGCCATGGGGTGACCACAAAGGCGATGATGAGGGAGAGCAACATGCCCATGCTGGCGTTGATGGGGATGGGGCCCATGTAGGGGCCCATGAGGCCCGAGACAAAGGCCATGGGCAAGAGCGCCGCGATGACCGTGAGGGTGGCCAAAATGGTGGGGCCACCGACTTCATCGACGGCGCGCGGGATAAGGTGCGAGAGCGAGTGGTCCGGATGCAGTTGCTGGTGGCGGTGAATGTTCTCCACCACGACGATGGCATCGTCGACCAAAATGCCGATGGAAAAAATCAAGGCAAACAGCGACACCCGGTTCAAGGTGAAGCCCCAAGCCCAAGACGCAAAGAGGGTGACGGTGAGGGTCAGAATCACGGCGGTTCCCACGATGGCCGCCTCGCGTTTACCCAGGGCCAAGTAGACCAGGGCCACGACACTGGCGGTCGCAAAGAGCAGCTTTTGAATCAGCTTTTTGGCTTTGTCGTTGGCGGTTTCGCCGTAGTTACGGGTCTCTTCCACCACGATGTCGTCTGGTATGAGGGTGCCTCGCAATTGGGCGACGCGGCGCAAGACGGCTTCAGAGACGTCGATCGCGTTTTCACCGGTTTTTTTGGTCACGCTCAAGGTCACGGCGGGGTAAAGGGCCGCGCCAGCGGCTTGGTTTTCCCCATGCCAAACAT
>VEQC01000123.1 GCA_018883455.1 Limnohabitans sp.
CCAGACGGCGGCGCCCCCGCCGGTGTGATTCCAGGCTCACCTGTAACTCCCGTAACTGAGAGCGCGCCGAGAGCGGTTCGAGCACCACTTGCACGCTGCCGCCACACGGCAGTCCAAAGCGACGCACCTCCTCTGCGCTCTGACCGTATACCGTGACTTCGGGCAGGTGCAGGGCCAATTCGCCGGCGGCGACACGGGCAATCAAATCGTCCTCAATGCAGCCGCCCGAGACTGACCCGGCCACTTGACCATCATCGCGGATGACCATGAGCGAGCCAGGCGGCCGCGGCGCCGAGCCCCAAGTCCGCACCACGGTTCCCAGCACCACGCGGTGGCCGCGGTCGAGCCAATCGAGTGCGGTGCGAATGACTTCAATGTCCATGCTGTTCATAAAGAAGCTCCCTCGAAAGTGATCGCGCTTTGCGCAGAGCCATCGCCCCAAGTTGAACACACAGGAACGAGACCGCCAAGAGCCATAGGGTTTGGCCAAGCACAGCCCCGCCCTGCGTGGGCCATTGCGCGTGAATCCAGATGAGCCCGAGCGGCCCGGGTAAAAATGCCAGTCCGTGCAGCGACGCTCGCAACGGGCGCACTTGTTGGGGCGCCGCTTGGGCCGACCATGCGAGGGTCACCCCTGCCATCAGCACCAGGCTCTGCACCGCTTCCCCGCCCATGAGCGGGGCCAACGCCGCCAATGCCCATCCCCCCAGCGCCAACCACGACTGCAGGGATTCACGCACCCGTTGAACGGCCATGGCCATGAGGGCCATGACCAGCAAGTGAATGAACACGAGGACTTGCGGGGGCCAGCCTTGGAGCAAACACCCCTGGGTGTGCCACCACAAGGTGCCCATCATCCAGCCCATGGCCCAGTCGCTTGGGCGGGTTTGACCATGGGCGCCACACAAGCCCATCGCACCCGCACGCCGAGCGCCTTCTTGGGCAGGCCGGCAAAGGGCCCACAGCAAGCACCAGAGGATGGCCATCACCACACCGGCGCTGCCATCGGGGGGAAGCCAGTTCAAGGCTGCGGCCCCCACCAGCACCCAGACCCCGGCAGAGAGGGCCATGCGGATCCCCAAATCAGGTGCTGCTGTAGCCATGGATTTGATCCGAGCGCTGCGCCGCGTGCACGCTCGCGTTGAAAGAGAGAATGATGCGGTCTTTCGCGCCGTCATAGGGCATGGCTTGGTGCGCCAACCAGGCGGGAAAAACCACCAACTGACCGGCACGCGGCGCCATGTCTACATGGGCGTGTTGCAAATAGGCGTTGCCAAAATCCATGTGTGCCCCACCCAGGTGGTTGAAGTGAGGCCCATAAAAGCGCGTCACCCCATTGGTCGTGCCGAGCACCGGATGCGCTTCTCGGCGGGGCGCGTCGTCCACCTGCAAACAGTAAACGCCCGACCAGGAACAGTTGCCGTGGGTGTGGACATCATGGTGCCGGCCTCGGTTGCTCACCTGGAACCACAGACCGCGCAGGGCAATTTGTAAGCTGGGTTTGGCCAGAGGCCAGGCGGCTTGATTGGCCAGCACCACCGTCTGGCGCAAGCCATCGACGATGAAGGCAATCAAACGCTCCCACTCCGGAAGGCGCACGCGTTGGAGCAAATCGTCGCCGCTGGCGTAGAAAGCCGCCTGGGGGTCGTTTGCCGGATCGAGTGCGCGCAAGGAGAGCAAGACCCGCACCAAGGTCTCGTTAACGGCGTCGGCCTGTTCGAAGCGGTGCACGCCCATGGGGGTCTCCCAGAGCCGATGCAGCGCGTCGGGGGCAAGCATGGAACAGACCTTAGGCGGTTTGCGCCAAGTGCGCCGGCCATACCAAACGATGGCCCGTGCGTTGCGCGAGCGCTTCGATGTCTTCGGGGGTATCGACATCGGTGCGATAGCGGGTGTTGCTTGTCTCCCAATGAAACACCTGCTGCGGATGGGCTGCTTGCCACTGCCGACACCCCACATCGGCCTGACCTTGCAAAATCGCCTCGCGCACGCTTTGGCTAAACACCACGGGGTTACCGGGCAGGCCATTGACAGACGGTTGAACGACTTCTGTGCCAGAGGGGCGCTTTTTGTAGGCGCCAATGAGGTCGTTGATGTCGCCCGCACCGATCAAGGGCTGATCGGCCAGGGCCACCAAGGCGGCGTCGAGTTTGCCCGCCAGCGTGGCCAAACCGAGACGCAAAGATGAAACTTGCCCCGCATCGGGATTGGGGTTGCGCACCACCGTGACCGGAAAATCCGCCACCAAGGGCTCAATGAGCTCGGCGTGGTGACCCTACACCACGACGAGTTCATCCACCCCCGCGCCGGAGAGGGCGATGAGTTGACGCCGGATGAGCGGCACGCCGCCGAGCTGCAACAAGGCTTTGGGGCGATGGCCCATGCGCGAGGCCGAGCCGGCGGCCAAGAGCACGGCGCCAATCACCACGCGGCTATAGAGTCCGCCACCGCCCTTGAGAATGCAACCCATGCTTAAACCTCCGTGGTGGAATGGGTGGGAACTTCCATGGGACTCGCTTGGCGACGTCGTGCGGCCACCACCGAGCCCAACACCGCCAAGGCGATTTCCTCTGGGGTCTGCGCGCCAATGCGCTCGCCGGCGGGCGCGATGATGGCCTCGACCCGCGCGCGATCCTGCCCCGATTCGATCAATTGTCGCTTGAGCACTTGCGCTTTGCGCTCGCTCGCCACGAACCAGCAGGTCCGGGGCTGCACGGAGAGCGCCGCCGCCAAGCCTTCCATGTCCAGCCGACCCTGGGTGGCCACCACCACCCAGCCCGCCGTCCCCCAAGCCGAAGCGAGCTCCTCGGCCTTGGTCAAGACGCGTTGGGCCTGCGGGTAGTCGTCCGATCGGCCCCCAAAGGCCAAGAGGTTGACGGCAAAACCCACGCGCGGGGCCAAGTCGAGCAAGGCGCGCGCCACGGGTGAATCCCCAATGACCAAGAGTGGCGTGGCCGGCAAGATGGGATCGATGAACAACTCCAGCGTGCCGCCGGAGTGACAGGCCATGCCAAACTCCAATACATCTTCCAGTTGCAGCTCGCCACCCTCTGCCTTGGGCGTGATGCGAATTTGGCGCGCTAGTCCATCGCGCAGCGCGCGCCGGACGGTTTTGATGACCGCGGGTTGCGCGCACCCGCCCCCGATCCAGCCCACGATTCGGCCTTGCGCGGTCACGACGGCTTTGTCCCCCGGCTTGGCCGAGGTCGGGGCGATGGCCTTGAGAACGGTGACCAAGGCGAATGCCTCACCGCGCTCGCGCAGGCGCTGGGCTTCGCTCATCCACAGATCAGGATTCATGGTGACTCCTTGCGTGTTTCATCATTGGAGGCGAAATTGCGCGGCGCGCAAATCCGCCAAACCGGCCAAAGGCAGACAGGCTTCCAAGCATGCCCGCGCTTGCGTGAACGCGGTGGCCACAGGGGCGCCGCGCGTGGGGTGAAACCAGGTGAGGCGCGCGCCGCGACGACGCAGCGCCTGCAAGGCTTCTCTCAAATCGTCGGGGGCGTCGGTGTCAAAACCATCTGAACACACCCAAACCCGGCTCGCGCCCTGGAGTTGCGCGCGCGCGTCGCTGTGCAAAAAAGCCTGCAAACAAGCCGCAATGCGGGTGCCACCGCCAAACCCCGCCGTGACTGCGTTGATTTTCTCCTGCACGCGGGCGCTGTCGCGGTGCATGAGGGCCGTCACCTCGGCCAATCGGGTGTGAAACACAAATACCCTTGCCCCCGCTTCACGCGCAAATGCGCGCGCCACCCGCAAGCTAAAGGCGGCGTGGGACTCCATCGAGCGGCTGACATCCACCAAGATGAACAGGCGTGGCCGCTCGGTGCGCCGCACTTGCCAAGCGGCACCCAGGGGCTCCCCCCCCAAGGCCACACTGCGGCGCAGCGTCCGGCGCAAGTCCAGCCGATCCCCCGGCTGAGCAGGTTGCCAGCGGCGGGTGGGACGGGGGCGCAATCGGGCGTGGATGCGGCGCGCGAGTTGCTGCAATTCACCGAGTTCTTGGGGCCACCACATTTGACCCTCGCGGTTGTGCAAGGCCTCCACGGCACTCGCACCGCCCTGGGCTCGCGCCAATCCTGGCTCTTGGCTGGCCGAGGTCGCGGGCGCATCGGCACTGGCGTGCGACTGGGCTGCGCTGGCAGGCGACGCAGCGGTCGCCATTTGGGCATGCAGATCCGAGACGGCTTGGCGCAAGTCGCGGCGGGGGCGGGTTTGGCCGCTGACCTTGACAGTCCCGCGCACGCGCTGGGGATGCCAAAACCCCTCGTAGAGTTCGGGCCACAAGCGCCACTCGCGCCGGCGTTGGCACGCAATGGCGCGCCAGGCGGCCGCCACGGAGCGCTCACGGGTCACCCCGAGTTGCACGGCAACGCTCAGCATGGCCTGTTGCTCTTGCACGCCCAAGGTGAAGCCATGCTCACGCAACAAGGCCACAAATTCGACCACGCGTGCCGAAGGCATGACCGCGGCAGAGGCATCGGGGCTTAGCACGTGGCGGCCTTCGTGCTGGCGGCCACGCCTTGGTCTCGCGGGGCTTCACCGAGTCGGCGCATGCGCTCGGCATCGATGAGAAAGCGGTCTTCGCGCGTCTTGAGTAAACACCCGAGCGTTCCCAACAGCACGCCCATGTCCTCAGGCAGGGCCTGGGGGTGCAAACGGTGCAAGGCGCGCACCCAATCGAGGCACTCCGCGATACCGGGCGTTTTGCTCAAGTCTTCGCGCCGCAGGCGCTGCACCCACTGCACCGAATCTTCAACCAAACGCGAATCGGCCTCGGGAATCGCCGCCCGCACGATGGCGATTTCGCGCGCGAGCGTGGGGTAGTCGAGCCAGTGGTAGAGGCAGCGCCGACGCAGGGCATCGGACAACTCGCGCGTGCCGTTGCTCGTGAGGATCACGCGCGGAATGTGGCGCGCGCGAATCGAACCCAACTCGGGCACCGTGATTTGGTACTCCGCCAACACTTCCAGCAAAAAGGCCTCGAACGCTTCGTCCGCCCGATCCACCTCGTCAATCAACAAGACGCAGGGTCCGTCCTGGCTGATGGCTTGCAAGAGGGGGCGTTCGAGCAAATACTCGCGCCGAAAGACGTCCGTCTCCTGCACCCGGCCCTGCCCCTCTTGTAAGCGAATGGCCATGAGCTGACGACCATAGTTCCATTCGTAAGCTGCCTGGGCGAGGTCTAAGCCTTCAAAGCACTGCAAGCGCACCAACTTGGCGTCGAGCGCCTTGGCCAAAGCTTGCGCAAGCGCGGTCTTGCCCACGCCCGCATCGCCCTCTAACAGGAGCGGGCGTTGCAAACTCTCGGCCAGCCAAACGGTGGTGGCGAGCTCAGGATCGGCCAGGTAGCCCGCGCGCTCCAGGGATTCGCGCAAGACTTGTTCGGGCGCGTCGCGGGCAACCATGGGTTTGCTCAGGCGCGTTTGCCAAACAAGTTGACAAACCAGCCTTTGATCAAGGCCCACGCAATGGCCAAACCGTTGATCTCGCCCGCCACGGCAGGCGCCGCAGCCGCGGGGGCAGCCGATGCGGGCTCGGCGGCCGACGCCGGCGTGGCCGCGCCGGCGCTGGCGGGCAGGGCCAGGGCCGCTTGGCGGAAGTTCTCCACAAACTGGCCGAGGATCATCTCCGAGACCTGCACCATCATGCGTCCGCCGAACTGGGCAAACTTGCCGTTCACAATCACGGCGGCCGAGCCATTGAGCACGCAATGCGCGGGGTTGGCAGGGTCTGGGGCCACGATGGCGGTCAGGTCCATGCTGGCGGAGGAGCCGGATTTGTCCGCCCCCTTGCCCCGCATGATCACTTTGCGCTCACCATCGTTCTTCTCGAGCACATCCACCGTGCCGCCAAACTGCGCGGTGGCGGGCCCCACCTTCACCTTGACGGCGCCTTTGTAGGACGTCTCGGAGAGTTGCTCGGTGATCTCCGCCCCGGGCATGCAGGCCGCCGTGGCTTTGAGATCGGCCAGCAAGGCCCAGGCACGCGTGGCATCGACGTCGAGCGGGTATTGTTTTTCGAGTTTGACTTCCATGGAGGGTCTGCCTTCGCCCCTTAGAGCGCGAGTTGATGTTCCTTGAGCGATTTCCACACACGGTAAGCGGTGTGCGGCATGTCCAGGTGGGTCACCCCCACATGGGCAAACGCATCGACCACCGCCGCCGTGAAGGTGGGGATGGAGCCCACGTGCGGCGACTCCGCAACGCCCTTGGCCCCAATGGGGTGGTGCGGGCTGGGGGTGACCGTGTGATCGGTTTCCCAGTGCGGTGTCTCCACCGCCGTGGGCAAGAAGTAATCCATGAGGGTATTGCCCAGCAGGTTGCCTTGTGCGTCAAAGGGCATTTGCTGGCCCATCGCCACGGCGAAACCTTCGGTCAAACCGCCATGAATCTGTCCGTCAATGATCATGGGGTTGATGCGCGTGCCGCAATCGTCCAAGGCGTAGAAACGACGCACCTTGGTCTCGCCCGTGGCGCGGTCGATGTCCACCACACACAGGTAGATGCCATAGGGGTAAGTGAAGTTGGGCGGATCGTAGTAGTGCACCGCCTCCAAGCCGGGCTCCAAGCCTGCGGGCGGCTGATGGTAGGCCTGCCAGGCCACTTCGGCCATGGTCTTGAACTTGCTGTCGTCGCCCTTGACTTTGAAGCGATCGACTTCCCAGTCGAGGTCGTTCTCACTGACTTCGAGCATGTGGGCCGCAATCTTGCGCGCTTTGGCGTGGATCTTGCGCGCCGCCAAGGCAATGGCCGCACCCGCCACCGGGGTGGAGCGGGAGCCGTAAGTGCCAAGTCCGTAGGGCGCGGTGCTGGTGTCGCCCTCTTCCACCTGAATCACTTCCGAGGGAATGCCCAATTCGGTGGCGATGATCTGCGCGTAAGTGGTCTGGTGACCTTGGCCCTGAGTGATGGTTCCCATGCGGGCGATGGCACTGCCCGTAGGGTGCACGCGAATCTCGCAGGAGTCGAACATGCCCACGCCCAAGATGTCACACATTTTGCTCGGACCGGCTCCTACCACCTCCGTGAAGGTGACCAAGCCAATGCCCATGAGCGTGGGGCTGTTGGGGTCGGCGCGCTTGGCGGCCTGCTCGGCACGCAAGGCGGGGTAGTCCACCGCGTCGAGCACCTTTTTGAGGGCCGTGTGGTAGTCGCCACTGTCGTACTCGAAGCCAAAGGCGCTGGTGTAGGGGAACTGTTCCTTACGGATGAAGTTCTTCTCGCGAATGGCGGCTTTGTCCATGCCGAGCTTTTGGGCCAACACATCGACCATGCGCTCGATGAGGTAGACCGCCTCGGTCACTCGGAAGCTGCAGCGATAGGCCACACCACCGGGCGCTTTGTTGGTGTAGACGCCCTTGACGGAGCAATGCGCCGCCGGAATGTCGTAAGAGCCGGAGCAGATGTGGAACAAGCCGGCGGGGAATTTGGTGGGATCGGCGCAGGCGTCAAAAGCCCCGTGGTCGGCCACGACGTTGACGCGCAAGCCCAGAATCTTGCCGTCGGGGGTGGCGGCGAGTTCGCCGTCCATGTGATAGTCACGCGCGAAGGCGGTGGTGGAGATGTTCTCCATGCGATCCTCCACCCACTTGACCGGACGCCCCAACACAATGGAGGCCACGAT
>VEQC01000124.1 GCA_018883455.1 Limnohabitans sp.
TCGCCGGTGCTCTGGCGCCGGGCCAGCGAGGTCGCCCTCGACTGGGATGTGCGGCAAAAGAGTCGTTTTGAAGCCACCGATTCGCTGGGCCGCCCACTCGGCGTGTTCCTGCCGCGCGGCCAGGTCGTGCGCGGCGGTGATGTCTTAGTGGGCGAAGACGGCTCTCTCATTCGGGTTGTCGCAGCGGCGCAGCCGGTCATGCGCATCACCCCCTGCCCCACCCACGGCAGCCCGTTTGATTTGGTCCGAGCGGCCTACCATTTGGGAAACCGGCACGTGGCGATCGAGTTGCAGCCGGACCACCTGAAAATCGAACCTGATTCCGTCCTTGAACAAATGCTCACGCAAATGCATTTGCGCGTCGAGCGCTGTGACGCAGCCTTCGAGCCTGAGGCCGGGGCCTACCACAGCGGGGGGCATGGTCACGATCATGGGCATTCACACGACCACGCCCATGCGCACGGTCACTCGCATGATCACGCCCACGGTCGGGCCCACGACGCGCATTCGCATGAGTGACGCCAAGCGATCCCTCCTGCCCCTCTTGCGCCTGGCCTCCCCGGCGCTGCCCATTGGGGGCTTTTCCTACTCGGAGGGTTTGGAAGCCGCCGTGGCCCACGGCTGGGTGCACGACGCCCAGAGTGCCGCGGCTTGGCTAGGCGATCAATTGCGGCTCAACCAAGCGCGCGGTGATTTATCCGCCGTTGCCCAACTCATTGCGGCCTGGCGTGCCCACGATGAAGCCCGCATCACGACCTTGGCGCAGTGGATTCACGAAACCCGCGAGAGCACAGAGCTGCGCTTGCAAACCGAACAAATGGGCCGCTCGCTCTTGATCTGGCTCAAGCAGTCGCAGTGGGCCACCCCAGAGCAAATCGCCTGGTGCGAGCGCTTGCGGCCCAGCCACCCGCTGGTGATGGCCCTCGCCCTGTCTTGCACCACCGCGTCGCTGCAAGAGGCCTTGGAGACCTACGCGTTTTCGTGGGCCGAGAATCTGGTGCAGGCGGCGCTGAAATCCATCCCTTTGGGCCAGTCCGCAGGCCAGCAGGTCTTGCAAACCCTGTGCGCGCAAATTCCACAGGCGGTTGCCGACGCCCTCGCGCGTGAGGACGACGAGCGTCTGGTGTTTGCCCCGATGCTGGCCATCCTCTCTTCCCGTCACGAATCCCAATACTCTCGCTTGTTTCGCTCATGACCGCACTTCACCACATCCCCCATCGCACCAAAAAGCTGCCCCCTCTGCGGGTGGGCATTGGCGGCCCCGTTGGCTCTGGCAAAACCACCTTGCTCGAGATGCTGTGCAAGGCCATGCGAGCGCGCTGGGACCTCATCGCCATCACCAACGACATCTACACCAAGGAAGACCAACGCCTGCTCACCATCAGTGGTGCACTGCCCCCCGAGCGCATCATGGGGGTGGAGACGGGCGGCTGCCCGCACACGGCCATTCGCGAGGACGCCTCCATCAACCTCGAAGCCATCGACCGCATGCTGAGCCAGTTTCCCCAAGCCGACGTGGTGTTTGTGGAGAGCGGCGGCGACAACCTGGCGGCCACCTTCAGTCCGGAGTTGAGTGACCTCACGCTGTATGTGATCGATGTGGCTGCGGGCGAGAAAATTCCCCGCAAGGGCGGACCTGGCATCACCAAGAGTGATTTGTTCATCATCAACAAGACCGATCTCGCGCCCCATGTGGGTGCGAACCTCTCCGTGATGGATGCCGACACCCGCCGCATGCGCGGTGACAAACCTTTTGTGATGACCAATTTGCGCACGCTCGAGGGTCTGGACGAAGTGGTTCGCTTCATCGAAACCCGAGGCATGCTCACGATGGAATCAGGAACTCCCGGCTGACTTCCGCCCCGATGAGGTTGATGCGATCGAGAAACTGGGTCAGGAAGGCGTGTAAGCCATTGGCCAGAATTTCATCGATCGAGGTGAACTGAAGTTCGGCGCGCAGCTTGCCCGCGAGCCGACAACTCGGACAGTCCTTGGAACCACACACGCGCTCCAGGTTGTGCACCACCTCGTCCATGCAGGCACGCAGTGCCCGGGGCATGTCGTGCCGCAGCACGAGTAGCTCGGCCACCCGATCCGGTTGAATCACGTCTCGATACACCTTGCGATAGATTTCAAAGCCCGAGACACTGCGCAAAATGGCGCTCCAGTGGTAGAAGTCATACTCTTGGTCTTGGTCGTTGGCGAGACCAAAAAAATCGCTCTCCACGGCATGAAACTTCACATCGAGCAAGCGCGCGGTGTTGTCGCCGCGCTCCAAAAAAGTCCCCAAGCGCATGAAGTGCAGCGCCTCATCGATGAGCATGGTGCCCACGGTCACCCCCCGCGAGAGATGCGAGCGAAACTTCACCCATTCGAAGAACTGGCTCGGATCGCGCTCGAGCTCGCCCTGCGCGAGCAGGCGTTTGGCCTCGAGCCACGTTTGGTTCTGGGTTTCCCAGACTTCGGTGGTGAGCGTGCCCCGAACCGCACGGGCGTTTTCGCGAGCGGCTTTGAGGCAAGACAGAATGGACGACGGGTTGTCCTCGTCCTTGACCATGAATTCAATGACCTTCTGGGGTGTGATGTCGCCATAGAGCGCCTGGTAGGACGGCAGCAGCTCACTGATTTTGAGCAACCCCTGCCACCCCAGCTCGGCCACCGCGGCCGATTGGGGCAGCAGCGAGGTTTGGTAATTGACATCGAGCATGCGCGCGGTGTTTTCCGCCCGCTCGGTGTAGCGGGACATCCAGAACAAATGGTCGGCGGTTCGGCTGAGCATGATCAATCTTCCAGTATCCAAGTGTCCTTGGTGCCTCCCCCCTGGGAGGAGTTCACCACCAGCGAGCCCTCCTTGAGGGCCACCCGCGTCAAGCCACCGGGGACCATCTGCACGGTTTTACCGCTGAGCACGAAGGGGCGCAGATCGATGTGCCGGGGGGCGATGCCGGAGGCCACGTAGGTCGGGCAGGTCGAGAGGCTGAGCGTCGGTTGCGCGATGTAGTGATCGGGGCGCGCCATCAGAACCTCCCGAAACGCCGCGATTTCGGCGCGCGTGGCAGCAGGCCCCACCAACATGCCATACCCGCCCGCACCATGCACTTCTTTGACCACCAACTCCGCCAAGTGGTCCAAGGTGTATTGCAAATCCTCGGCCTTGCGACACTGGTAAGTGGGCACGTTGTGCAAGATCGGCTTTTCGCCCAGGTAAAACTCAATCATTTGGGGCACATAGGGGTAGATCGACTTGTCATCGGCAATGCCGGTTCCCACCGCGTTGCAAATGCTCACGTGCCCCTTGGCGTAAGCGGCCATCAAGCCCACGCAACCCAAGGTGGAGTTGGGACGGAAAACGCGCGGGTCCAGAAAATCGTCGTCCACCCGTCGGTAGATGACGTCCACACGCTTGGGCCCGCGCGTGGTGCGCATGTAGACGTAATCATCCTGCACAAAGAGGTCTTGCCCTTCGACAAGCTCAACCCCCATTTGCTGTGCCAAGAAGGCGTGTTCAAAATAAGCGCTGTTGTACATCCCCGGCGTGAGCACGACCACCGTGGGGTCGTCTGTGGTGAGCGGCGCGCTCGCGCGCAAAGTCTCTAACAGTAAATCCGGGTAGTGCGCCACGGGCGCCACACGGTGCGAGCGGAACAAATCGGGGAAGAGCCGCATCATCATTTTGCGATCCTCCAGCATATAGCTCACCCCACTGGGCACGCGTAAGTTGTCTTCCAGCACGTAGTACTGACCCTCCCCTTTGGCGTTGGGAGCGCGCACGATGTCGATGCCACTGATGTTGGCATAAACCTGGTGGGCCACGGCCACCCCCCGCATCTCGGGTCGGTATTGGGCATTGGCCAGCACTTGCTCAGCAGGAATGAGGCCCGCGCGCAAAATGTCTTGCCCGTGGTAGATATCGTGCAAAAAGTGATTCAAGGCCGTGACCCGCTGCACCAAACCCTGATGCATCTCACGCCATTCATGCGCGGGAATGATGCGGGGAATCAAATCAAAGGGAATCAGGCGCTCGGTTCCGGATCCGTCTTCGTCCTTTTCCCCATAAACCGCGAAGGTGATGCCCACGCGGCGAAAAATCATCTCCGCTTCGTCTCGGCGTGCGCGCATGACGGCGTCGGATTGCCCCGCCAACCAACTTTGGTAGCCCTGGTAGTGCGGGCGTACCGTGGTGGGCCACTGGTCATACATCTCGTCGAAATTCAGCATGAAAAACTCCTGATCAGACCATAGCAAGGAAAGTGCCATGCTGGTTTGCGCCAGCGCAAGCGCCGTGCACCCTTTTCAGGCGTCCCGCGCACCAGACTGGTGACATTATGCGCACAGGGGGGCTTTGGCGGGCTCACCATGCACAAAGGACAGGCATCACGCTGGCAGGGGAATTGCTAATCCTGGCGCATGACCCTTCAAGTTGCCCTTCACCACGTCAGTCACTACCGCTACGACCGCCCCGTGCAACTCGGGCCTCAGGTGGTTCGCCTGCGGCCAGCCCCGCACTGCCGCAGCCCTATCCTCTCCTACAGCCTACGCGTGGAACCCACCCCGTTCATCAACTGGCAACAAGACCCGTTTGCGAATTACCAAGCCAGGCTGGTCTTTCCGGAGAAAACGCGCGAGTTCAAAGTGACCGTCGATTTGGTCGCGGAAATGGCCGTCTACAACCCCTTTGACTTTTTTCTCGAACCCAGCGCCACTACCTACCCCTTCACGCTGGCACCCGACCTGCAGGAGGAGCTCGCCCCCTACCGGGTGGTTCAGCCCGCAGGCGCGCTGTTGCAGCGCTACTTGCAAACGCGTGTTCCCGTCGCCACGCAGCCGCAGCGAACCCTGGATTTTTTGGTCGAACTCAACCGCCGAGTCCAGGAGGACATTCGCTACCTCATTCGCATGGAAGCTGGCGTCCAAAGCCCGGAGGAGACGTTGCGACTGGGCAGCGGCTCCTGCCGCGACAGCACCTGGTTGCTGGTGAATGTGTTGCGCCATTGCGGATTGGCGGCGCGATTTGTCTCGGGCTATTTGATTCAATTGGTGGCCGATGTCAAAGCGCTCGATGGGCCCAGTGGTGCCGAACAAGATTTCACCGATTTGCACGCCTGGTGCGAGGTGTATTTGCCCGGGGCCGGCTGGATAGGTCTGGACCCGACCTCCGGACTGCTCGCCGGTGAAGGCCATCTGCCCCTGGCGTGCACGCCCATGCCCTCGAGCGCCGCGCCCATCTCGGGCATGGTGGACGAAGCGGAGGTGGTCTTCTCTCACGAGATGACACTCACCCGTGTGCTGGAATCGCCACGGGTGACCCAGCCCTATACGGCGTCGCAGTGGGCGTCCTTGTGCCAACTGGGAGACACGGTGGACCAACGACTGCGCGCCCAGGATGTGCGCTTGACCATGGGGGGGGAGCCTACCTTTGTCGCGCAGGATGACCGTGATGCGCCAGAATGGAACACCGAAGCCTTGGGGCCCACCAAGCGCGGGCGTGCCATGGAACTGGTGGACAAACTCCGCCACCATTACGCCCCCGGCGGCTTTTTGCATTTGGGTCAGGGCAAGTGGTACCCCGGCGAGCAATTGCCCCGCTGGGCACTCTCCATCTGCTGGCGCGCCGATGGCCAACCCTGCTGGCAAAACCCGGCGCGATTTGCCAACGAGAACGAACCCCAAAACTACACCACCGCCGACGCCGAGCGCTTTATCCGCACCCTGGCACAAACACTCGGGATCGAGGACCAACACATCCGAGCGGGCTATGAGGACACCTGGTATTACCTCTGGCGCGAGCGTCGCCTCCCAGTCAATGTCGATCCGTTTGCGTCAAACCTGGAGGACCCCCTCGAGCGGGCACGGTTGCGACGCGTTTATACGCAAGGCCTCTCCTCGGTCGTGGGCTTCGTATTGCCACTGCAAGCCAGCGGCAACCCCAACGCCCCCTGGCATACCGGGCCCTGGGTGGTTCGAGACGACCGTCTCTACTTGATACCTGGCGATTCCCCCATGGGCTGGCGCCTGCCCCTCGACGCTTTGCCTTGGGTACACGCAAGCGACTATCCACATGTGCACGCCCCAGACCCCAGCCTGCCCCGCGAACCCTTGGGCGCGCCAGCGCGACTCCAAGCGCAACACCCCCACAGTCGCAGCGCGCCGCCGCTAGCCCAGGGCGGTACTGTGGGCATCACGCCGGACTTGGGCGATTCTCAGGCCGCTGCCGCCAGCGCATCGTCATCGCAATGGCTGCGCACCGCCTTGTGCGTGGAGGTGCGCAACCCCGGTCGCGCCAACGGCCCGAACCAGCCTCAAGTGCCGGCGCCCGACCAAGCGGCTTTGTATGTTTTCATGCCGCCCTTGGCGCATTTGGAAGACTACCTCGCCCTCGTGCATGCGATTGAAGTCACCGCCGAAGCGCTCGGGATGGCCCTCGTCCTGGAAGGCTATCCCCCGCCACGCGACCCCCGCCTCAAGGTGTTGCAGGTCACGCCAGATCCGGGCGTGATCGAGGTCAACATCCACCCGGCGCAAAACTGGCAAGAGGTGGTGGAACACACCGAGTTTTTGTATCAATCGGCGTTTGAGGTGGGGCTCTCGGCAGAAAAATTCATGACCGATGGGCGCCACACCGGCACGGGCGGCGGCAACCACCTGGTGCTCGGGGGCGCGACGCCCAACGACAGCCCGTTCTTGCGGCGTCCGGACTTGCTCGCCAGCCTGATTCTTTACTGGCATAACCACCCGAGCTTGAGCTACTTGTTCAGCGGGCTGTTCATCGGGCCCACGAGCCAAGCGCCGCGCGTGGATGAAGCGCGCAACGACCAAGTCTATGAACTCGAGATCGCCCTGCGCGAGATCGAGCTCAACCGCGCGCGGTATGGCCAAGACATGCCGCCTTGGTTGATCGACCGGATGTTGCGCAACATCCTGATTGACGTCACCGGCAACACCCACCGCAGCGAGTTTTGCATCGACAAACTCTACTCCCCGGACAGTGCCACCGGCCGGCTGGGCTTGGTCGAATTGCGCGGCTTTGAAATGCCGCCCCATGCGCGCATGAGTGTGGCCCAGCAACTCCTGCTGCGGGCCTTGGTGGTGCGATTCTGGGAACAGCCGTATCGCGCGCCCGTGACGCGTTGGGGCACCGAGCTGCATGACCGCTTCATGCTGCCCTACTACGTTCAAGCCGATTTTGACGACGTGCTCACGGAGCTGGGTGACGTCGGCTTGCATTTCGATCCGGCCTGGTTTGCCCCGCATTTTGAATTCCGGTTTCCGTGCGCGGGGCAATGGCAGGGCCAGGATGTGCATCTGGAGTTGCGCCATGCCTTGGAGCCTTGGCACGTGATGGGGGAAGAGGGCTTCAGTGGTGGCACCGTGCGCTATGTGGATTCCTCACTCGAGCGCCTGCAAGTCTTGGTGCGGGGCTTAAACCCCAGCCGCCACACGCTGCGCGTGAATAACCGCCCGCTGCCCTTGCAATCGACGGGCACGGTGGGTGAGTATGTGGCGGGCGTGCGGTACCGGGCTTGGGCACCGCCCTCGG
>VEQC01000322.1 GCA_018883455.1 Limnohabitans sp.
CGCAGTGGTACGCCAACAAACCCGATTACCTCCAACGCATGGGCGAGCGCTCGAGCAAGTATTTGTTTCACATCGTTGAGGAAATCGAGCAGCGCAAGCTCCCGCTCGAACTCGCGCTCCTGCCCTTCATCGAGAGCGCCTTCAACCCGCAGGCGGTCTCCAGCGCGCGTGCCACGGGCATGTGGCAATTCATGCCCGCCACAGGACGCAGTTTTGACCTCAAACAAAACGCGTTTCGCGATGACCGCCGCGATGTGCTGGCCTCCACCCGCGCCGCGCTGGATTACTTGGAGCGGCTCTACAAGATGTTTGGCGATTGGCATCTGGCCTTGGCCGCCTACAACTGGGGCGAGGGTAATGTGAGCAAGGCCATCGCGCGCAACCAGCGTGCTGGCAAACCCACGGCTTACACCGATTTGCAAATGCCCATGGAAACCCGGCTCTACGTGCCCAAGTTTCAGGCCATGAAAAACATTGTGGGCAAACCGGGCCAATACGGGGTGGAGTTGTTCGCCATTCCCAACCACCCCTATTTCCAGACGGTCAACTTGCCGCGCGACATGGATGTCGCCATTGCCGCTCGCTTGGCCGAGATCAGCGTGGAAGATTTCCGCGCCTTGAACCCCTCGGCCAACCGCCCCGTCTTGCTCGCGGCGGGTACGCCCCAGATCTTGCTGCCCTGGGATAACGCCGAAGTGTTTCAGCGCAACTTCGAAACCACCACCCTGAGCCAAATGGCCTCCTGGACCGCTTGGATTGCCCCCACGACCATGAAAGTGAGCGATGCGGCCAAGCGCTTTAACATGAGCGAGGCGGAATTTCGCAGCCTCAACCAAATCCCCCCCCGCATGATGATCCGCGCAGGCTCGGCGCTACTCGTGCCCCGCACTTCACGCATGGTGGAAGACGTCACGCCCCGCGTGGCCGATCACGGCACGTTGGATTTGGCGCCCGAAGTGGTCGCCAAGCGGGCGACCAAAGGCAGCAAGGGCAAAAGCGGTGAAAAGGGCAAAGCCCAGGCGGCAGGCAAGAGCGACAAGGGCAAAGCCATCCAGGTGGCCAAAGCGTCTACGGGCGAGAAGCGCAAGCGCTGACCTCAAGCCGAGCGTCGGTCGGCCAAGGCGTGGGCAATGGTGCCCAGGTCCACATATTCCAGTTCGCTGCCAATGGGCACGCCGCGCGCCAAGCGGGTGATGGTGAGGCCCTCACGCTTGAGCGCCTCACTCAGCACGTGGGCTGTGGCCTCTCCCTCGGCGGTGAAGTTGGTGGCCAAAATCACCTCACGCACCGAGGGCTCGTTTGCCCGCTCGCGCAATTTCTGAATGCCGATGTCGTTGGGCCCCCAACCATCGAGCGGGCTGATGCGCCCCATGAGCACGAAATATTGCCCCTGAAACGCGGCCGTGCGCTCCATGGCCGATTGGTCCGCCGGAGTTTCCACCACGCACAGGCGCGAGGCATCGCGGCGCGGGTCGAGGCAAGTCTCGCAAATTTCGTCCAGCGTGAAGGTGTGACAACGCGCGCAATGGCGCACCGATTCCGCCGCCTCTTGCAGCGCGCGCGCCAGGCGCAAAGCGCCCTCGCGGTCGTGCTGCAACAGGTGAAACGCCATTCGGGAGGCCGATTTCACCCCCACGCCCGGCAGTCGCCGCAAGGCTTCGACCAGACCGTCGAGGGCGGATTGCGCACGCATGGGGGATCCGATCAGAACGGAAGCTTGAGGCCGGGGGGCAGACCGGCGGGGAG
>VEQC01000125.1 GCA_018883455.1 Limnohabitans sp.
TACCAGGACCGTGCGGCCCCGGCGCTGCCACTCACGCATCATCACAAAGGTCGTGTCTTTGGTGATCTTGAAGCTTTGCAGCGGATCGGCAACGAAGAGCAGGCGCATGGATCAGATCTCGATTTTGCTGCCCAACTCCACCACGGAGTTGCTGGGCAAATTGAGGAAGTCCGCTGCCGAGCTGGCGTTGAGGTGCATTTGGGCAAAGAGTTTTTCACGCCATTCAGCCATGGCCCCATCCACGGTGGGCACGATGCTGTCACGCGAGAGGAAGTAGCTCGTGCTCATGGGTTCGACCTTGCAGCCTTGGCCCTGCAATTTGGCCAAGGCCCCCGGCACATCCGGCGAATCTTTGAAGCCATAGTGAATGATGATTTGCCAGCAGTCATGCCCCAGCGAGGTGACCTCCAGTCGGTCACTCTCCGCCACCCATGGCACCTCATGGTTTTTCACATTCACGAACAAATTTTGCTGGTGTAGCACCTTGTTGTGCTTGAGGTTGTGCAGCATGGCGTTGGGCACCGAACCGGTACCGGTGGTCAAAAAGACCGCTGTCCCTTCCACGCGTACCGGGGGCGCAATAAAGACGGCATCCAAAAACGAGGACAGCTCCAGCGATTCCGCCTCACGCTTGGTGTGCAGCACCGCACGACCATCGCGCCAAGTGAGCATGAGCACCAGAATCACCCCACCGATGAAGAGCGGGAACCAGCCCCCGTCGGCAAGCTTGAGCAAGTTCGACGCCCAAAACACGAAATCCACGGCAAAGAAAACCCCCGTGGAGAGGAGGCACAGCCACAGCGGGTATTTCCAGCTGTAGCGAATCACAAAGAAGGTGAGCACCGTGGTGATGAGCATGTCGGTGCAAACCGCGATGCCATAGGCCGCCGCCAAATTGCTCGACGAGCGGAACATCACCACCGCCAGCAAGATGGCCACAAAGAGGCCCCAGTTGACGAAGGGAATGTAGATCTGTCCCGTATCCGTCTCGCTCGTGTGCAGCACCTGCAAACGTGGCAAAAAGCCCAGCTGCACCACTTGCTTGGTCACGCTAAATGCTCCCGAAATCAAGGCCTGTGAGGCGATCACCGTCGCGGCGGTGGCCAAGCCCACCAGGGGGAGCAAGAACCACTCGGGCGCCATGTTGAAAAAGGGATTCTCCACCGCGGAGGGGTCTTCCAGCAGCAACGCACCTTGGCCAAAATAATTGAGCGTGAGCGCAGGCATGACGATGCTGAACCAAGCCACGCGGATGGGCTTTTTGCCAAAGTGCCCCATGTCGGCGTAAAGGGCCTCGCCCCCCGTCACGCACAGCACGACTGCGCCCAGAATCAGAAAAGTGACCTCGGGTTCGGCCACGATGAAGCCCAGCGCGTAATGCGGGCTGATGGCCCAAAGAATGCTCGGGTGCGAGGCGATGTGGTAGACCCCCAAGCCGGCAATCACAAAAAACCAAATCAGGGTGATCGGGCCAAAGAACTTGCCAATACCCCCCGTGCCGTGCTTTTGCATGGCAAAGAGACCAAAAAGAATGATCAAGGTGAGCGGAATCACATACCGCTTGAACGCGGGCGAAACCACCTCCAGACCTTCGACCGCCGAGAGCACGGAAATGGCCGGCGTGATCACCCCATCACCGTAAAACAAGCAGGTGCCAAAAATGCCCACGACCAACATGGCGCTGCGCAGACGGGGCTTGTCGCGCACGGACATGGACGCCAAGGCCAGCATCGCCACCAAGCCGCCTTCGCCATGGTTGTCCGCGCGCAGCACCAGCGTGACGTACTTCAAGGACACGATGATGGTGAGCGTCCAGAAGAAGATCGACAAAATGCCAAAGACATTGTCCGGCGTGAAATTCACGTGCCCCGAGCCAAAGACTTCTTTCATGGCATAAAGAACGCTCGTACCGATGTCGCCATAGACGACCCCGATCGCGCCCAGCGTCAGGGCGGTGAGGGAGGATTTCGAGGAAGACATGAAACCTCTGGTTGTGGTTATTCGTAAACTTCGGCTTCCGGGTCCGTTGCTTCAAGCTCGTAACTCGCGGCCAGCATGGCCAGACGTCCGATCACGCCATACATATAGAAACGGTTGGGTGCGCTCGCCCCGGCCTTGGCGCCGGGCTGCGGCGTGTGGGCGCTTTGCTCAAATGCCAAGGGCACAAAGCTTGCCCCCGGGGCGTTGAGGTTTTCATCCACGCCACGCTCAGCGTGCACGCGGTAAAAGCCCCCCACCACATAGCGGTCCATCATGTAGACCACCGGCTCGGCCACAGCGTCGTTCATGCGCTCATTGGTCAGCACCCCTTCCTGGATGATGACTTCGCTCACTTCCTGCCCGTCCTTGATCACGCTCATTTTGTTGCGCGTCTTGCGGTTGAGCGATTCGAGGTCTTTGACATCGCGCACAGTCATGATGCCCATGCCGTACGTGCCGTTGTCGGCCTTGACCACCACAAAGGGCTTTTCGTTGATGCCGTATTCCTTGTACTTGCGGCGAATCTTGGTGAGCAAGGCGTCCACATTGGTGCGCAGGCATTCCAGCCCCGAGCCCTCGGCAAAATTGACTTCCCCGCATTGGCCATACATGGGGTTGATGAGCCATGGATCGATGCCCAAGAGTTTGCCGAATCGCTTGGAGACCTCTTCATAAGACGCGAAGTGTTGGCTCTTGCGGCGTACGCTCCAGCCCGCGTGCAAGGGCGGCAGCAACCACTGCTCGTGAATGTCTTCCAGAATGCCCGGAATGCCCGCGCTCAAGTCGTTGTTCAACAAAATGGTGCAGGGGTCAAAATCCTTGAGGCCTAAGCGCCGCTTGCCCCGAATGACCGGCTCGAGCAACACCCGATCCCCATTGGGCAGGTCAAAGGCCGTGGCTTCTTTGATCTCCGGGCTGATCGAGCCCACGCGCACATTCAAGCCCGCCATCTGGAAGATGCGCTGGAGTTGCGCCACGTTACTCAGATAAAAGGTGTTGCGCGTGTGGTTCTCCGGGATCACCAAAAGGTTACGGGCCTCTGGGCAGATCTTTTCAATGGCGGCCATGGCGGCTTGCACCGCCAAGGGCAGCATTTCCGGGGTGAGGTTGTTCCAACCGCCTGGATAGAGGTTGGTGTCGACCGGCGCGAGCTTAAAGCCCGCGTTACGGATGTCCACCGAGCTGTAGAACGGGGGGGTATGCTCCATCCACTCCAGGCGGAACCAGCGCTCAATGGCCGGCATGGAGTCAAGGATGCGCTGCTCCAGTTCGTTGATCGGGCCCGTCAGGGCCGTGGTGAGGTGGGGAACCATAGGCGCTTTCTCGCAATTAGCCCGCTATTTTAGGCCTGCACTCCCCTAGGCTTAGCCGCGCACTTCGCCCTGCCCCAGCACGATGTACTTCAGACTGGTTAAGCCTTCGAGTCCAACCGGGCCTCGGGCATGGAATTTATCCGTCGAAATGCCTATTTCCGCCCCTAGGCCGTATTCAAAACCATCAGCAAAGCGCGTGCTGGCGTTGACCATCACGCTAGAGGAATCCACCTCACGCAAAAAGCGTTGCGCGTGCAAGTGGTCGCGCGTGAGGATGGATTCGGTATGGTGGCTCGAATAGTGGTTGATGTGGGCGATGGCATCGTCAAGCCCGCGGACCACCTTGATGCTGATGATGGGCGCGAGATATTCCTCATACCAATCCTGCTCAGTCGCCGCCTGCACGCGCGCGCCGGGCACCCCTTGCAACCAGGTGAGGGCTTGGGGGCAGCAACGCATCTCGACCCCTTTGGCCGCGTAGATGGCGCCAATGCGCGGCAAAAAGGCGGCGGCCACGCCCTCCGCCACCAACAGGCTTTCCGTGGCGTTACATGGACTGTACTTTTGGGTTTTGGCATTGTCGGCAACTTTGACTGCCATATCGAGATCACAGGGGTCATCGACATAGGTGTGGCAGTTGCCATCGAGGTGCTTGATCACTGGCACCCGGGCCTCGGCGCTGATGCGCGCGATCAGGCTTTTGCCGCCTCGCGGAATGATGACGTCCACATACTCGGGCATGGCAATGAGGTGCCCCACCGCCGCGCGGTCCGTAGTGGGTACGAGTTGCACGGCATCGGGGGGCAAATCGGCCGCCGAGAGTGCTTGGCGCACCAGTGCGGCAAGGGCACGGTTGGAGTCGATGGCTTCGGAGCCGCCGCGCAAAATGCAGGCATTGCCACTTTTGATCGAGAGGCTCGCAGCCTCGATCGTCACGTTGGGCCGACTCTCGTAAATCATGCCAAACACGCCCAAGGGCACGCGCATCTGGCCCACGCGAATGCCGCTGGGCTGTTGCTTCATGCCGATGATTTCCCCAATCAAGTCGGGCATGGCGGCAAGTTGTTCGCAGCCCTGAGCGCAGGTCTCGATCACTTCTGGGGTGAGGCGCAAGCGGTCGACCATCGGAGCGGCCAAACCTGCGGCTTGGGCGCGCGATAAATCGAGGGCGTTGTCGGTTTGGAGGGCCTGGATGTTTTGGCGCAACAAGCGGGCGAGTTCGCGCAAGCACTGGGCTTTGGCGGCCGCAGAGGCTCCTGCCATGCGCGCGGAAGCGGCACGGGCCTGAGCCCCCATGGCTTGCATCAGTTCGGCTGTGTTTTCAGCGTTCATACGGGAGATTTTCGCAGAGAACGGCGCTCAACGGGGGCGACAAATGTGGGCCATGCGAAAAGCCAGTCGGTGCAGGGCGAGCCAGCCATCGCGAGGCCAGTCATCCACCCGCAGGCCTTTGACGATCCCATCCACCCGGTGCGCCCACTGCAACAGGTGCTCCACGGTTTGGCGCTTGAGTTGGGGCACGATGCGGATGTACTGCTTCTCGCGCGGGCCCCAGACCCGCTCCTGCTGGAGCACCGCACGCACGTCTCGACCGGCCAACACCGCGCGATGCACGCGCCAGAGGCAACGGATTTCCTCGGCCAGCGTGTGGTGCACCAACACCTCGGCCTCGCCCTCGGCGCGCAAGCCATCGAGCATGCGTTGGGTGCGATCAACCTGTCCTGCCAGCACCGCCTCGGTTAGCTTAAACACGTCGTAGCGCGCCACATTGAGCACCGCTTGCTCAATCTGGGCGTGGCTGAGCTCCCCCTGGGGGTACAACAAGCCGAGCTTGACGACCTCCTGATGCGCGGCCAGCAAGTTGCCTTCCACGCGATCGGCGAAAAATTGCAGGCAACGCTCCCCGGCCACCCCCGGCTCGACGCGTTGGCCCTGGGCCGCCAAACGGTGCGCAATCCAAGCCGGCAGGGCGTGTCGCTCAATGGGGTCGAGCTGCAAGTGGGCGCCGTGGGCGTCGAGCGCCGCAAACCACGCCGTCGATTTGGTGGCCCGATCCAAACGCGGCAAAAGCACCACCACCATCACACCGTCTTGGTCCGCCAAGGAGGCGGCGAGCTCCTGCAAGGCAACACTGCCTTCTTTGCCGGGCTTGCCCGAAGGAATGCGCAGCTCAATGAACTGCCGGTCCGCAAACAAGCTCATGGCGCTGGCCGCGGCTTGCACCGACGACCAATCAAAGTGTTGCCCGCTCACCGTGAAGGATTGACGCTCGCCAAAACCTTGTGTTAGCGCCGCCGTGCGAATGGCTTCGAGCGCCTCCATCTGCTGCAAAGGCTCATCGCCATGCAAGGTGTAGAGAGGGCGCAACCCTCGCGCGAGGTGCTTGCTCAGGTCTTGGGCTGGGATTTGCATGCCTGCGGCCTCACACAGGAAGTTTCATGACGGCCATGCGTCGCAAAATTTGTTGCACCAGATCAGTCTCCATGTCCCGGAAAAGCAGCCCTTCCTCCGACTCCTTGAACAAGGCCCCGGTCTCGTTGAAATGGATGTCCCGCGTGAGCAGCATCTCGGCCTCTGGAATAAGTTCCACGCCCTCGCGCGAACGCACCCGATAGCGCAGGCGCAAGCGCAATTGGTATTCGCGGATGGAGCCACTCACCGTTCGACCCACCACGATTTTGTCGCGCACTTCTGCCAGCACGTCGAACAACACGTCCGCGCGCTCGATCTGGCGCACATCGGTGATGACTTCGACGCCAGCGAGCTCAAGCTGGCGATTCATGCGCGCGCCAATGCTGTGACCTTGCGGCCAATTCAAATAAATGCGACGAAATGGCATGGCCAGTGGGCGACGCAACTCAAAGCCGCACCCCGCCAACAGCCCCGCGCCGAGCGTGCAGAGGAAGTGTCGGCGCGGCAACATGCGTTAAATCACCACGTTGACGAGGCGCCCGGGCACCACGATCACTTTCTTGGGCGCGGCGCCAGCGGCAGCCTTGGCAAAAGCCTCGCTCGCCACCGCAGCCGCTTCAATCGCGGCCTTGTCGGCTTGCGCAGACACCCGAATGCTGCCACGCAACTTGCCATTGACTTGCAGCATGAGCTCGACTTCGTCTTGCACCAAGGCGGCCTCGTCCACGCTGGGCCACGGCGCATCGAGCAAATCTCCCTGGCGACTGGCGTAACCCAAAGTCTGCCAAAGCGAGGCCGTGAGGTGTGGGCATGCCGGGTAAAGCGTGCGCAAGAGCAAGGACACGCCTTCGCACAGCACGGCCTGGTCACCTGCGCTGCCATCGGGCTTGAAGTCGTCCAAGGCATTGAGTAACTTCATGCAGCCCGACACCACGGTGTTGTATTGCATGCGCTCGTAGTCGTAGCTGATTTGCTTGAGCACGAGGTGCAATTCGCGCCGCAGGGCTTTGGCCGACGCCCCCAAGGCCGCACCGCTCAAGTCCTGAGCGGTAGCTTGCTGCAAGGACGCGTGGTGTTTGTAGGCGAAATTCCAGACCCGGCGCAAGAAGCGGTAGCTTCCCTCAACCGCGGCGTCATTCCACTCCAGTGTGGCTTCCGGCGGTGCGGTGAACATGGTGTAGAGACGCGCCGTGTCGGCGCCGTATTTCTCGATCAAGTCCTGAGGGTCGACGCCGTTATTCTTCGACTTCGACATGGTACCCACGCCCTCGTAGTCGATGGGCGTGCCCACGGGCAAATCCCCCACCGGGTTTTTCAGGCGCGCCCCCGTCACCTTGCCACTCTCATCGAGCACGTGCTCCACGTCGTGCGGCCAGAAATACTCTTTGCCGCCTTTGTCCGTGCGACGTGAGTAAATGTGGTTGAGCACCATGCCCTGGGTGAGCAATTTGGTGAAGGGTTCATCCACCTTCACCAAGCCCATGTCGCGCATCACCTTGGTCCAGAAACGGGCATAGAGCAAGTGCAAAATAGCATGTTCAATGCCCCCGATGTACTGATCCATGGGCATCCAGTAATCCGTCCCTTCGGCCACCATGCGTTGGTCGTCGCGGGGGTCGCAATAGCGCATGAAATACCACGACGAATCCACAAAGGTGTCCATGGTGTCGGTCTCTCGTCGGGCGGGTTGGCCGCACACCGGACAAGTCACACCGGCATGAAAGCCCACATGCTTTTGCAAAGGGTTGCCCGAGCCATCGGGCACGCAGTCCTCTGGCA
>VEQC01000323.1 GCA_018883455.1 Limnohabitans sp.
GCATCACCCCCTTGATGATCTCGGTGGCCAACACAGAACGCTTCTCCAACGTTTCAGCCACTTGCACCAGAGCGAAGCGTGCCTCGGGCAGTTCGACACGCACCCAGGTGTAGGCCACGCGCACCTCCGTGCCGCGCATTTCATCGTCACGCAGGCGGATCTGACCCGGCAGAGCGCGCTCCTCGTCGGGCGGCAAGGGGAAATCGCGCTCGCCACTGACAAACTCGCCACGCGTGCCCAAGACTTGGTAGAAGATCAGATCGGCATCGTCGGCACGCAGAATTTCGCGCGCGGGCAGGGGCAGGTTGAATTGCAGGCGTTGGTGGTCGGTCTTGACGAGCTGCGCCAAGGCCTGGGCGTTGTATTCCAAGCCACGGTCAAACGGGCGCCCCGCGATGTTTTGCGCCACCAACCAAGTCAGGGCCAGACTGATGGGCCACAGCAGCAGCAGTGGCGTGAGCATCCAGTCGAGAATCTCGCCGAACAGCGAGTGCTGCTCGCGCTGGAACAGTTTGACCATGAGGGGGGTTTAATTCGGAATTTTTTCGAGGCAGTAACCCAAGCCGCGCACGGTGGCGATGCGGATGGGCCCCTTCTCGATTTTTTTACGCAAGCGGTGGATGTACACCTCGATGGCATTGTTGCTCACCTCTTCGCCCCACTCGCACAGGCGCTCGACCAACTGGTCTTTGCTCACTAGGCGCCCGGCGCGCTGCAACAGCACTTCGAGCAGGCCGAGTTCACGGGCGGAGAGCTCAATCATCTTGCCGTCAATGGTGGCCACGCGCCCGCTTTGGTCATAGACCAAGGGGCCGTGCTTGATTTGGGACGTGGTGCCGCCCATGCCACGGCGGGTAAGGGCGCGCACGCGGGCTTCGAGCTCTTGTAGGGAAAACGGTTTGGCCATGTAGTCGTCGGCGCCAAGATCGAGACCCTTGACGCGCTCCTCGACGCTGTCGGCCGCGGTGAGGATGAGTACGGGCAGGCTCGAGCCACGCGCACGCAAGCGCTTGAGCACTTCAAGGCCGTGCATTTTGGGCAAACCCAGATCGAGGATGAGCAAGTCAAATTCGTCCGTGGTCATGAGCGCCGCATCGGCCTCCGTGCCGCTGGCCACATGGTCGGCCACGGCGCCTGAGGCGCGCAGGGTGCGCAAGAGGCCATCGGCCAGCACGAGGTCGTCTTCGGCGATGAGGATGCGCATGGGGGTCTCCTTGGGCTTTGGGGTGCGCGTGTGCGAGCAGACTCGCCCGCGCCCCTTATGCGTGGGATTTTAGGCCGCTCCACCCGCTGGCGTATGCCTCGAGGCCTAGGGTGACTACGGTAGCCACGGCTTCGCCCACCTCTTGCCGAAACTCCGCTTCCGCCTGGCCCACGGCCCACTCAAAAGCCCGCAACCAGGCCAGACCGTCTTCGGTAAAGACGATGCGCCGCGCGCGCCCATCCAACGGGTCGGGCTCACGCCGTACCAGCCCCCAGGCCAAACACTGATCCACCAAATCCCCCATGGCCTGCTTGCTCATGCCCGCGCGCTCAGCCAGGTCCACCAACCGTGAGCCCGATAACCCCAGATGACGCGTGATGTGGATGTGCACGGCGCTCACTTGACCGCGCGCGGCGAGGTTGGAGAGCGCCAAAGGCACCTCGACATGGTGTGCCATGAGATCGAGCACACGGGCGTCAAAGCGCCGCATGGCGTGGCCTAGCAGACGGCCGAGGTGGGTTTGG
>VEQC01000324.1 GCA_018883455.1 Limnohabitans sp.
ACATAGACCATGCCCCCGGCGTGCTCGCCGTTGCCAAGCAAGCCCTCGGAGAGCAAGAGGCCGGTGAGCCCGATGAAGGAAGCTGCCGACATCCAGTCCGCCGCGGTGGCCATGCCGTTGAAGGGGGCGGGAATGCGACGCCCCGCCACAAAGTAATCGGGGTAATTGGAGGTGCGACAGACCATGCCAATCAAGGCGTAGCCGGCAATGGAGGCGACGAGGAAGAAGGCGTTGATGAGGGTGCGAGAGGCCCCCATGGCATCGGCCATCCACATGACCAAGGTGAGCACAGTGATGACCAGGAGCGTGAGCAGCACCACGCGCCAGCGCCAAGCTTTAGGGCTCATCGGCAGGTTCCTCCGGCGAGGTCGGCCCCCACAGGAGCAGGAGCAGCCAATAGCTCAAGGGCAAGCCTTGCACAACCAGCCAGAAGTGCAGCGCCGTTTCTTGCGGGTGCGACCAAGCCAGCCAAAGCCCCGCGAAGGTCAGGCTCAAGGCCACGCTCACCCCCAAGGCACGGGTGCGCCAGGTAAAGGCAGCGGAGGGGGTGGGCGCAACGGGTTTTTTCACAGGTGCTTTTGTAGCACCAAAACGGCCCCACGCCCCTAGGGGAAGGCCCCGTGATCGCGGGGCCAGCCAGCGCGCCATGGGCTTTAGGCGAGCGAGTTCCAGGTGTCGATCACGCTATCGGGATTGAGCGAGATCGAGCTGATGCCCCGATCGGCCAGCCAGTGCGCAAAGTCGGGATGGTCGCTCGGGCCTTGGCCGCAAATGCCGATGTACTTGCCTTGCGCCAAGCAGGCGTCGATGGCGATGGCGATCAAGGCCTCGACGGCCGGATCGCGCTCATCAAAATCGGCGGCAAGAAGTTCCAAGCCGGAGTCGCGGTCGAGCCCCAGGGTGAGTTGGGTGAGGTCGTTGGAGCCGATGGAGAAGCCATCGAAGTACTGCAAGAAGCGCTCGGCCAAGATGGCGTTGCTCGGGATCTCGCACATCATGATGAGCTTGAGTTCGTTCTCCCCGCGCTTGAGGCCTTGGCCGGCGAGCAGCTCCGTGACCTTGCGCGCTTGCTCCAAGGTGCGCACAAAGGGCACCATGATCTGCACGTTGGTGAGGCCCATCTCGTTGCGCACGCGGCGCAGGGCTTCGCACTCCATGGCAAAGGCTTTGCCGAAGTCCTCGCTGATGTAGCGCGCCGCGCCGCGGAAGCCGAGCATGGGGTTTTCTTCCTCGGGCTCGTAGCGGCTGCCGCCAATGAGTTTGCGGTACTCGTTGCTCTTGAAATCGGAGAGGCGCACGATGACGGGCTTGGGCCAGAAGGCCGCGGCAATGGTGGCCACGCCTTCGGCCACTTTGTCCACGTAGAAGGCGCGGGGCGAGGCGTGCCCGCGCGCGATGGACTCGACGGCTTTTTTCAGATCGGCATCGACATTGGGGTAATCCAAGATGGCCTTGGGGTGCACGCCAATGTTGTTGTTGATGATGAATTCCAGGCGCGCGAGCCCCACGCCTTCATTGGGCAGTTGCGCGAAATCGAAGGCGAGTTGGGGGTTGCCCACGTTCATCATGATCTTGGTCTTGATGGGGGGCATCTCCCCGCGCTGCACTTCGGTGACTTCGGTCTCCAAGAGGCCGTCGTAAATAAAGCCCGTGTCGCCCTCGGCACAGCTCACCGTGACCAAGGTACCGTCCTTGAGTTGCTCGGTGGCCTGGCCGCAACCGA
>VEQC01000126.1 GCA_018883455.1 Limnohabitans sp.
GCCTTGGCCTTGCCCACCGCGCGCGGCAAGCGCTGCGTGCCGCCCGCGCCCGGAATGATGCCCAGCTTGATTTCGGGTTGACCAAATTTGGCGTTGTCCGCCGCAATGATGAAATCGCACATCATCGCCAACTCGCAGCCACCGCCCAGCGCGAAACCGCTCACCGCCGCAATCACGGGCTTGCGCACGCTGCGGATGGTCTCCCAGTTGCGGGTGATGAAGTCTTCGCGGTAGACCTGGGCGAAGCCGTACGTGGCCATGGCGCCAATGTCGGCACCGGCCGCAAAGGCTTTCTCGCTGCCCGTGATGATCATGCAGCCAATGGCCGGATCGGCATCAAACGCCTTGAGGGCGGTTCCGAGTTCGTCCATCAACCCGCCGTTGAGGGCGTTGAGCTGCTTGGGACGATTGAGGGTCACCATGCCCACTTTGCCGGCTTCGGTGTGGACTTGGATAAATTCGTAGGTCATGGTCAACTCACTGGGAAGACAAACAAAGATCCCCATCTTAGCGCAGGCAAAGTTCGGGTAAACATTAACCAACCGTTCGGTCGGGTAATGTCAAAATAGTCTGTTGTTGGAGAAACCTGCATGACCACTGAGACGCAAGCCACTGTGTTGTATGAAGAGCGCGGCGCTGTGGCGCTGCTCACGCTCAACCGCCCCCAATCCCTCAACAGCTTCACCCGCCAGATGCACCAAGAAATCTGGCAAGCCTGTGACCGCGCCAGCGCCAACCCGCTCATCCGCGCCATGGTCATCACCGGTGCGGGGCGGGGTTTTTGCGCCGGGGCCGATCTCGCCGAATTCGATTTCACCCCAGGCGAGGACCGCGCCCAACGCGCCAACCCTGGCCCCATCATTGATCAAGCTTTCAACCCCACGGCGCGCAAGCTCATGAACCTGCGCATGCCCACCTTGGCCGCAGTCAATGGCGTGGCCGCCGGTGCCGGGGCTTCGCTGGTCATGGCGTGCGACATCGCCATCGCCGCCCCCACGGCAAGCTTCATTCAAGCCTTCAGCAAAATCGGCCTCATTCCGGACGCCGGAGGCAGCTGGCTCTTGGTCGAGCGCTTGGGCCTCTCGCGCGCCCTCGCCCTGGCCATGACGGGCGACAAACTCCCCGCGGCCCAAGCCAAAGAGTGGGGCATGATTTGGGATGTGCAGGAAGACTGCTTGGGCGCGACCTTGGCCATGGCCGAGCGCCTCGCTGCCATGCCCACGCGTGCGTTGGTGGCCACGCGCCACCTCATGCGCGACGCGAGCACGCGCAGCTTCACCGCGCACCTCGACACCGAACGCGACACCCAGGCCATGTTGGGCCACACCCACGACTACATCGAGGGCGTGGTGGCCTTTCTGGAAAAGCGTCCCGCCCAATTCAAGGGAGAGTGAGCGTGAGTGCATTGCCGCAGGATCCGCACGAGCTCGCCCGTCGCGTGGCCGAGTCCATGTTCGCGGTCGACACCGCCACCAAAGACACCATGCAGATGGAGATCCTGGTCGCCGAGCCCGGGCGCGCCGTCCTTCGCATGGAGGTGCGTCCCATGCACCTCAACGGCCATCAGATCTGCCACGGTGGGTTTATTTTCACGCTGGCCGACTCCACCTTTGCCTTTGCCTGCAACAGCTACAACCACGTCACGGTGGCCGCTGGCTGCAGCATTGAGTTTCTCAAGTCCGCGCGTTTGGGCGATGTCCTCACCTGCGAGGGCGTCGAGCAAACCCGAGCCGGACGGCACGGCATTTACGACATGCGCGTGACCAACCAACAGGGCGAGACGATTGCCCTCTTTCGCGGCAAAAGCGCCCAAATTCAAGGAACGGTGATCCCCGAATGAAAGTCCAAGCCCCCGCCTTCCCCTTGGAGCCCATCGAAAAAGCCAGCGTTGACGAGCTGCGCGCGCTCCAACTCAAACGCTTGCAGGCCACGCTGCACCACGCTTACAACAACTCGCCGGTCTACCGCGCCAAGTTTGACGCCGCAGGCGTGCACCCCAACGACTGCAAAAGCCTGGCCGATTTGGGGCGCTTCCCCTTCACCACCAAGGCCGACCTGCGCGACAACTACCCCTTTGGCATGCTCGCCGTGCCTCGCGAGCAGTGTGTGCGCATTCATGCCTCCAGCGGCACCACGGGCAAACCCACCGTGGTGGCCTACACGCAAAACGACATCGACATGTGGGCCAACATGGTCGCGCGCAGCTTGCGCGCGGCGGGCGCCCGACCGGGCGAGTTGGTGCATGTGAGCTACGGCTACGGACTCTTCACGGGCGGACTGGGCGCGCACTACGGTGCCGAGCGCCTGGGCCTCACGGTGCTGCCCTTTGGCGGCGGCCAGACCGAGCGGCAGGTGCAGCTGATTCAAGATTTCCGCCCCGACATCATCATGGTCACGCCCAGCTACATGCTCGCCATTGCCGACGAGTTCGAGCGCCAAGGCCTCGACCCCGCCAAGTCAAGCCTGCGCTTGGGTGTCTTTGGGGCCGAGCCCTGGACCAACGATATGCGCCGCGCCATCGAGCAGCGTTGCGGCATTGACGCGGTGGACATCTACGGCCTCTCCGAAGTCATTGGCCCGGGCGTGGCCAACGAATGCGTCGAGACCAAAGACGGCCCGACCATTTGGGAAGACCATTTCTACCCCGAGATCATCGACCCCGAGACCGGCGAAGTCCTCCCCGACGGCAGCCCCGGTGAGTTGGTCTTCACCAGCCTCACCAAAGAGGCCCTGCCCATCATTCGCTACCGCACGCGTGACCTCACCCGCTTGTTGCCCGGCACGGCCCGCACCATGCGCCGCATGGAAAAAATCACCGGGCGCAGCGACGACATGATGATCGTGCGCGGCGTCAACGTCTTCCCCTCGCAAATCGAGGAACACATCCTCAAGCACCCCGAGCTCGCCCCGCACTACTTGTGCATCCTCACCCGCGAAGGCCCCTTGGATCAACTCAAGGTGAAGATCGAGACGCGCGCCGGCCTCTCCCCCGAGAGCGAAGCCGCCCAAAACGCCGCGCGCGCCGTGGTGCAGGCCGTCAAAACCTTTGTCGGCACGTCCATTCAGGTGGAGTTGATGCCCGAAGGCGGTGTCGAGCGCAGCCAAGGCAAGGCCAAGCGCGTGCTCGATTTGCGCGTCAAGTAAATGGCGCCGAGGGGGCGCGCTCAAGCCCCCGGCCAAGTGCTGTGGCGCTCGCTCTCGTAGCGCAGCTTCCACACCGAGCAGGCCTCGGGCAAGTGCAAGCCTAAGCGCAGCAGCTGCTGATCGCGTGCCACCAACACCACGCATTGCGTGGCGCTGCCCAAGTACGTGGCGACGTCGTCGAGCTTGCGCACGCGCCAGGCCTGGGCTTGCGATTTGGGGCCAATCTCCACCCCAATCCATTCGTCGCCCGCCGAGAGTCCCGCTTGCTCAGCTGCGCTGCCCCGCAAAACTTGCTTGATCACCAGCTGGCCCCCGGCTTCGCCCACCTTCACGCCCAGGCGTTGCGCGAGCGGGGCCGGTTCGGCCTCAATCTTCACGCCTTGGGTGGGCAGGAGTTGCGCGAGCGGCAGCTCTTCGGTGCCATGCACCCACTGCGTGAGCTCTGCATCCCAATCGCGTCCCGTGAGCGCGGTCAGGGCCGCACGCAAATCGGCTTCGCTCATCGGCCCCGCCTCGCAGCGCTGCCAGAGCGCGCGCATCAGCGCATCCAAGCTCTGGCCTTCTTGGCGCAGCTGCAAGTCCAGGCACAGGCCCACCAAAGCCCCCTTGGTGTAGTAGCTCACCGTGGCGTTGATGGTGTTCTCATCCATGCGGTAGTACTTCACCCAGGCGTCAAAGCTCGCCTGTGCCACGCTTTGCACCTTGCGCCCCGGCGTGTTGAGCACCGCTTGCACCGTGGTGTTGAGCAGCTTGAGGTAGTCCTGGTCGTCAATCAGGCCGGCGCGACGCAAGAGCAAGTCATCAAAGTAGCTGGTGAAGCCCTCAAAGAACCAGAGCAGCTGGGTGTAGTTCTCGCGCGTGTAGTCGTAGCGCGCAAATACATCGGGCCGCAGTCGCTTGACGTTCCAGGTATGGAAATACTCGTGGCTGATCAAGCCGAGCAAAGTGATGTAGCCATCGCTGCGCCGGGTGTCACCCTGGCGGGGCAAATCACGACGTCCGCAAATGAGCGCCGTGCTCTCGCGGTGCTCCAGACCCCCATAGCCGTCATCCACCGCGTGCAAAATGAAGAGGTAATGCCGGTGCGGCGCGCCCTCGGGCGTCTCGCCATGCCAGAAGGTCAATGCGGCTTGGCAGATTTTTTCGGTGTCGGCAATCAAACGATGGCCATCAAACGAGGGCAGGGCGCCTGTCACCACAAAACGGTGCGCGATGCCCCCTGCCGTGAACTCGCCTTGCCAGAACAACCCCAGCTCAAAAGGCGCGTCCACCAGCGCGTCGTAATCGGGAGCGAAGTAGTTGCCAAAGCCTTGGCCGTCCACCTCCAGCGCTTCGAGCGCGGTGGCCGCACGCCAGTCGGCATGGCCTTTGACGGGCGCGAGCGTGAGCTCATGCGGTTGGTCTTCCTGACCTTCCACGCGCAGGCACAAGCTCGTGCCGTTAAAGAAACCCCGGCGCGCATCCAGATACGCGGTGCGAACCGAAGGGTCAAACGCATACACCTGATAGCGCAGCACGAGCGCAACCCCGGGGCTGCAAGCCACCTCCCAGGTGCATTTGTCCAAAGCTTGTACGCCAAGCACGCGCCGCCCCTGCCGCGCGCTCAAGCCCTGCAAGTGACGGCTGAACTCGCGCACCAAGTAGCTGCCCGGAATCCACACCGGCAACGACACGCGCTGCAAAGCCGCGGGCTGCGCCACCGTGAGCGTGACCTCGTAGAGGTGCGCATGCGGATGCGCGGCTTCAATGCGGTAGTGAATCGCGGGCGTGGTCATGTCGCCCCCGCACCGATCAAACAAGACAAGGTGGAGATGACGGTGAGCCGAAAGCGCAGCGTCATCCACTCCCGCAAGCCCGCCTCAGGCCAGGTCTTGCGGTCCACCAAATAGCAGGCGATCAACAACAGCGCGAGCACGGGCAGACCGGCAAAGGCCGGCATGAGCAAAGCCACCCAGGCCACGAGCGAGGGCGTCACGCCCCAGACCATGTGCAGCTGGCGCTGCGGGGCGTTGTGGCGCAAACCAATGCCCCAGTGAATACCCCCCAGAAACGAGGCGATCAGCGCGGCATAGCCCGTGAGCGCGATCGAGACAAACGCGTGCACCTCAATGCTCACGATCCACAACAACAGCGCCAAGCCCACAAACGGCACGAGGCCGGCATAGCCCAGGCGCTGAATCAGGATGCCAGCTTCGCTGTCGGGGTCAATCGGGGTGTGTGGCATGGCTTAACGGGCCGCGTCGGCCAAGAGTTTTTCGATTTGCGCGGTATTGATGGCCCCCGGCACGCGTTGGCCGTTGACGGCCACGAGCGTGGGCGTGCCCGTAATCTTATGCTTGCGCCCAAACTCCAGGTTGCGCTCGATCGCCGCCGTGTTGCAGTTGCCCGCGCTCGGGGCTTGCTCACGCGTCATGAGGGCCACCCACGCGGCAGCGGGGTCCTTGGCGCACCAAACGGCTTTGGATTTTTCCATCGAGTCGGGCCCGAGCACCGGGTAGAGAAACACGTACACCGTGACGTCATCCACCTTGGCCAAGTCGCGCTCAAAGCGCCGACAAAACCCACAGTTGGGGTCTTCAAACACCGCGAGCTTGCGCCGCCCCTGGCCGCGCACCAAGGTGATGGCGTCTTTGAGCGGCAAGGTCGAGAAATCAATCGCATTGAGCTTATTCTCCCGCTCCTCGGTGAGGTTGCGCCGCGTGCGCGTCTCAATCAGCTGCCCCGTGATCAAGAAGTTGCCCTCCGCGTCGGTGTAGTACAGCTCATTGGTCTGTAAGCGCACCTCGAAGAGGCCATTCATGGGCGTGCGCGAGATCTCTTCGATCTTGGGCAGCTGCGGAATGCGATCACTCAGGTTCTTGCGAATCAAGGCCTCTTGACCCTGCGCCCACACCCACAAAGGGAACAACAGGGCTGCGCCCAGCGAAAAACCACGGGTCCAAAAATTCATTGCATGGCCTGCTTCAAAGTCCAGCGCTTGAGCGCGTCGAGTTGGTCAAAACGTTGCATGCCCCAGTTGCGCAAGGATTGCACGGGGGCAGCGGGGTGGGCAAAGAGGCGCTGCAAGCCATCACAGGCGAGCCAGGTGGGCTCCATGTCAGCCTTGCGGGCGCGCTCGTAGCGGCGCAACAGCACCCGGTCGCCCACGGCGCGCCAATACTCGGCGCCCTGGCGGGTTTGCAGCACCCGATCGAGTTCGGCCGCGTCGGCCAAGCCTAGGTTGAGGCCCATGCCTGCGAGGGGGTGAATGGTGTGCGCCGCGTCTCCCGCCAAGGCCCAAGCCTGTCCCTCGGCAAACACGCCCGTCCAGCGGTCTGCCCGCGCGAGTTGCAGCGGCCAAGCGGCGCGCTCGCTCACGAGCGTGAGGTGCCCCAAGGCCAGCTCGCTCGCTGCCTCCAGGCCCGCCACAAACTCGGCGGCGGACTGTGCCACCACCGCTTGCGCACGCGCTTCGGGCAGCGACCACACCAGCGCCACCCGGTGCCCGTCGGGCCCATCGAGGGGCAGGAGGGCGAGAATTTCCAGGCCCGCTGGGCCCTGGTGAAACCATTGCAGGGCCTGGCCCCGGTGCGGTTGTTCGGTTTGGAGGCGCGCGGCCACGGCCTGCTGCGCATAGGGCAGCACCTCAAACGCCACCCCAAGCTCCTCTCGGGTCTGGCTGTGCCGCCCCTCGCACACCACCGTCAGGCGTGCTGGCTCGGGGCGTTCGAGCGTCTGAATGTCAGGCTGAAAACGAATGGCCTGCGCCATCAAGTCTTCCAGATGCGGCACATCCACAATCCAGCTCAGCCCCTGCGCTTGGGGGCTGTCAAACTGCACTTTGCCGCCCGCGTCGCCCCACACCCGCATGTGCTGCACCGGGGTGGCGTGGCTGGCATCAGGCCAGCACCCCAGGCCCTCGATCAAACGCCGTGAAGCCTGGTTGAGCGCGTAGGCGCGCACATCGGGGGTGGTTTTGGCAGGTCCCTGCACCAAGCTCACACGCAGGCGCTGGCGCGCCAGCAACAAAGCCAGCGTCCGGCCCACCAGGCCATCGCCGCGAATGCACACATCCCATTTCATGCGGCCATTTTAGAAGCCTCGCATCGCCCTTGCGGGGCAAAGCCCATCGGAGGGCGGTTTTGCCCCGGTACAATGGATGGCTTTATTGCAACGACTCGCGCGACCGTGTGCGCCCTGGGCCCACAGCGCCCCGCCCTGGTCCGACAAGGATTCCCCCATGAGCCTCAAATGCGGCATCGTGGGCCTGCCCAACGTGGGCA
>VEQC01000127.1 GCA_018883455.1 Limnohabitans sp.
GCCGTGATGCCGCCCGGGTAACCGGAGTGGCGGTAGTACACCTTGTCCAGGCTCTTGGTGCCAGTGACTTTGATTTTGGCGGCGTTGATGACGACGATGAAATCGCCAGTATCGACGTGGGGCGTGTAGATGGCTTTGTGCTTGCCGCGCAGACGGAGGGCCACTTCGCTGGCGACCCGTCCGAGCACCTTATCGGTGGCGTCAATCACAAACCACTCATGCGTCACGTCAGCGGGTTTTGCGCTGAAGGTTTTCATGGTTTCTTTCGGAAACAGGGTTTGGTGGGCTCTTTTCCACGGTCGGCGCTGCTCTTTTGGCAGCCTCTTAGGTGGGGAAAGTTCGCTTCGCCGCGGAGCCACAAATGCGCTGCGAAGCCCTCCATTGTAACGCAAAACGATTCCACCCGCCAAGGGGTACCATGGGGTCTCTATGTTTAGCTACCGACACGCCTTCCACGCCGGCAACCACGCCGATGTCCTCAAGCACCTCACCCTGCTCGCCACCGTGCGCCATCTGCAGCAAAAGGACAGCGCGATCCACTTCACCGACACCCATGGTGGCGCCGGCCTCTACCGGCTTGACAGCGACATGGCGCGCCAAAGTGGTGAAGCCGCGGCCGGCCTTTTGCAGTTGCGCGACCTTAGCCCCGATGCGCTACCGGCGGCCTTGGGCGACTACCTCCGGCAGGTGGCCCAGTTCAACCCCGATGGGGCTTGGCGGGTCTACCCCGGCTCGCCCTTGTTGCTGATGTCCTTGCTGCGGCCTGCTGCGGGGGACCGCCTGCGGGTGTTTGAGATGCATCCGAGCGATCAAAAGCACTTGCGCGGCCATATCGCCCAACACCCCGCCCAACGGGCGGTTCAAATGGTGCTTGGGGACGGCTTTGAAGCCCTGCGCAGCCAACTCCCGCCCCCCGCCACGGCCGGCAATTCGCGACGTGCGTGTGTGCTCATCGACCCCAGTTACGAAGTGAAGACTGACTACGCCCGAGTGGTGCAATCGGTCGACGATGCGGTGCGCCGTTTCCCCACGGGCACCTACCTGATCTGGTACCCGATCATTGGCCGGGCCGAAGCCCATGACTTGCCCCGTAAATTGCGCCTGATCGCCCAGCGGGCGCAGCGCCCTTGGTTGCACGCGACTCTCTCGGTGGGACGCGCCGATCCCCATGCACGCGGCCTCAATGCCAGCGGCATGGTGGTGATCAATCCGCCCTATACCCTGGCCAGCCAACTCAAGGAATGCTTGCCGACCCTGGTCACGCACCTGGGTCAGGGACTAGGCCAGGGTCACAGCGTCGAAGCCGGCGGGGGCTGAACCAGACCCCAGGCAGACCTCGGGAAAATCCTAGGATGCCCTTGTTTAATTAACCGACCACTCGGTCGGTTAATTATTTACAATGCTTTCTCGCGCCGCCCTTGGCGCCAGGAGTGCCCGATGTACACCCAATCCTTCAGTGTTGCCGATGGCGACAAACCCCGTGGCCCCAAAGCCGCCCCTGCGCCCTTGAGCGCAGACGAGCAGGCCCGCGAGGACGCATTCGATGCCCGCATCGCCGATGACGGCCGCATCGAGCCGCGCGACTGGATGCCGGATGCCTACCGCAAAACCCTCGTACGCCAGATCAGCCAACATGCGCACAGCGAAATCGTGGGCATGTTGCCCGAGGGCAACTGGATCAGCCGCGCGCCCAGCCTCAAGCGCAAAGCGATCTTGATCGCCAAAGTGCAAGACGAAGGCGGCCATGGTCTCTACCTGTACAGTGCTGCCGAAACGCTGGGCACGAGCCGTGACGAAATGCTCGCCGCGCTGCACAGTGGTCGCGCCAAATACAGCTCGATCTTCAACTACCCCACCCTCAACTGGGCCGATGTGGGCGTGATTGGCTGGTTGGTGGATGGCGCGGCCATCATGAACCAAATTCCGCTGTGCCGCTGCTCTTACGGCCCCTACGCCAGAGCCATGGTGCGGGTCTGCAAAGAGGAATCGTTCCACCAACGTCAGGGCTATGAGGCCTTGCTGGTGATGATGCGTGGCACAGCGGAGCAGCGTGCGATGGTGCAAGACGCAGTCAACCGCTGGTGGTGGAAATGCCTGGCCATGTTTGGCCCCCCCGATGACAACAGCCCCAACAGCGCCTTGGGCATGAAGTGGGGCATCAAGCGCATCAGCAATGACGAGTTGCGTCAGAAATTTGTGGACGCCACCGTGCCGCAAGCCAAGGTCTTGGGCGTGACCTTGCCCGATCCCGACTTGAAATGGAACGAGGCGCGCGGCCATTACGACTACGGCGCCATCGATTGGGACGAGTTCTGGGCTACTGTCAACGGTAACGGCCCTTGCAACAAGGAACGACTCAACACCCGCGTCAAGGCTTGGAACGAAGGCGCCTGGGTGCGCGAAGCCGCCCTCGCCCATGCGGAGAAACAAGCCCAACGCAAACTCAAGGAGGCCGCATGAGCACATCCAAACCCGCCTTGAAGGAATGGCCCCTGTGGGAAGTGTTCATTCGCAGCAAGCAAGGCTTGGAACACAAGCACTGTGGGAGCCTGCACGCCAGCGACGCGCAACATGCGCTGCAAATGGCGCGCGATGTCTACACCCGTCGCCAAGAGGGGGTGAGCATCTGGGTCGTGCCCTCCCAAAGCATCACCGCGAGCGAGCCTAACGACAAAGCCGAGTTCTTTGAACCGGCGGGCGACAAGATCTACCGCCACCCCACCTTCTACGACATCCCCGGTGAAGTGGGGCATATGTGATGAACACCGAGTACTTGCTGCATCTGGCGGATAACGCGCTGGTGCTGGGCCAACGCAATGCGGAGTGGTGCGGTCACGGCCCCATCCTCGAAGAGGACTTGGCCTTGGCCAACAACAGCCTTGACCTCATTGGCCAAGCGCGCCTGCTCTACCAATACGTGGCGGAATTGGCGCAAGACGGCAGCACCGAAGACACCTACGCGTATTTCCGCGACGTGCCGGCGTTTCGCAACTACACCTTGCTGGAATTACCCCACCACGGTCCCCTGGTGGGCTATGCGAGCGACAACCGTGATTACGCTGTCACCATCACGCGCAATTTTCTCTACAGCGCCTTCATGGTGCTGGTCTGGGACAAACTGCAACACGCTCAGGACACGCAACTCGCCGCCATCGCCGCCAAGTCGCTCAAAGAGGCGCGCTACCACTTGCGCCACGCGCACGATTGGCTGGTACGCATGGGTGATGGCACGGCCGAATCCCACCAGCGCGCGCAGGCGGCACTGGACCACCTGTGGTCTTACACGCAAGAGTTTTGGACCCCCAGCCATTACGAAGCCGCTGCGGTGAAAGCCGGCGTGGGCGTGAACACGGCGAGTTTGCGCGGGGAATGGCAATCGATGGTGGACGCCACTTTAGCCGAGGCCACACTGGCACGCCCCAGCGATGGCGGCTTTGTGACCACGGGCAAACAAGGCGTGCACTCCGAGCATCTGGGCTATTTGTTGGCGGAAATGCAAAGCCTCGCGCGTGCCCACCCTGGCGCCCAGTGGTAGAGCGCGGCATGGCCTCGGCAAATGCCACCCCCACGCCAGACGCCGCCGCGGTATGGGCCGTGCTCGAACGTCTCACCGACCCGGAGATACCGGTCGTCACCCTGGCGGAGATGGGCATCTTGCGCGACGTGCGTGCGCTCGACGGACGCTGGCAGATCGTGATCACGCCCACCTACAGCGGCTGTCCTGCGATGTCGCAAATCGAGGACGACATTCGCACCGCTTTGGCCGAGCATGGCCTGGAAGGGGAGGTGATCACCCAACTCGCCCCCGCATGGACCACCGCCTGGATGAGCGCCCAAGCGCGCGTGAAACTGCGTGACTACGGCATTGCCCCGCCCCAAGACGAGATGGACCTCACGGGCCACCCCGCCGGCACGCAAGTGCTGCGCTTCTTGCCCCGCGCCACACAAACCGAAGCCGTACCCTGCCCCCAATGCCAATCGGCCAATACCACCCTCACCTCGAATTTCGGCTCTACCGCTTGCAAGGCGCTCTACAAGTGCTTAGATTGCCTCGAGCCCTTTGACTATTTCAAACCCCATTGACCGAGTTTTGCCATGTCTGCCTCTCCCCGCTTCCATGAACTCACCGTCAGCCGAATTGATCCTGAAGCCGATGGCTCGGTCGCGGTCACACTGAGTGTGCCCCCGGCCTTGCGCGAAACCTTTGCCTTCGAGCCGGGGCAGTTCCTCACCTTGCGCGCCCAAGTTCAAGGCCAGGACCTGCGGCGCAACTACTCGATTTGCTCCACGCGCAACCGCCTGCGCGACCAAGGGCATTTGCAAGTGGGTATTCGCCCCGTGGCGGGTGGTTTGTTTTCCAACTGGGCCGCGCGCGAATTGCAAGCGGGTCAGAAGCTCCAGGTCATGCCCCCAGAGGGGCGCTTTATCGTGCAACGGCCTCGGGCACTGCATCGCGTGGGCTTTGCGGCGGGCTCGGGCATCACACCCATCCTCTCCATCCTGGCCAGCACGATGGAGGAGAGCGATCACGCCAAGTTCACCCTGGTCTATGGCAATCGGCGCATGGACAGCGTGATGTTCAACGAAGCCTTGCAAGACCTCAAGGATCAGTACCCCAACCGCATCACGCTCATCCACATCCTCTCCCGTCAAGCGCAGGAAGTCCCCTTGCTCGAAGGGCGCATCGACGCGGACAAAGTCACCGCCCTGATGCAAGCCTTTTTGCCCGCGCAGAGCATGGACGAGGTTTTCATTTGTGGCCCCGAGGCCATGATCGAAGTCACCGAAAACACGCTCAAGGCCCAGGGTGTGCCCGCTGATCGCATCCGCACAGAACGCTTTGTCACGGCCGGCTCGGCCCCCGTGCCACGCAAGGCCGACCGCGCGGACGCCCGCGCGCAAGGCGAGGTAGCACTCACCATCGTGCTCGATGGCAAACGCCACGAACTGCGCATTGGCCATGGCGACCACATCCTCGATGCGGCCCTCGACGCAGGGCTGGACATTCCCTACTCCTGCAAAGGCGGCGTGTGTTGCACCTGCCGCGCCAAAGTGCTTGATGGCGATGTGGTGATGGACAAGAACTTCACCTTGGAGAGCTGGGAAACCCAAAAAGGCTTTGTGCTGAGTTGCCAAGCCCGCGCCACCAGCAAGACTGTCACGGTGAGCTACGACGACCGCTGATCACCCGCCCAGATGCCGTGATGCCAGCCACAAAAAACCCCGCCAAGGCGGGGTTTTGGGATGGGCTTCAGCGCCACCTCAGAAGCGGTAGCCCAGGCCCACACCGATGAGCGTGGGATTGAGCTTGAGGGTTCCCACGCTGTTGCCATCGGCATACACGCGTGTCTTGAGGTTCACGCGCTTGATGTCCACGTTGAACGACCAGTTTTGATCAATGGGAATATCCACGCCAGCCTGCAAAGCCAAGCCCACGCTGTCGTTGTCAAGATCGACTTTGCCGACGCCGAGCGCCGCGGCCGCCGGCTCCAGATGAACGCCCATGATCTTGGTGTAGTTCACACCCGCGCCCACGTAGGGCTTGTAGCCTTGGAGCTGCGTAAAGTGGTATTGCACCGTCAAGGTGGGGGGGAGGTGCTTGAATGTTCCCACCGCAGCGCCGCCAACCGTGACATCGTGCTTTTGCGGCACGGTCAAAATCAATTCCGCCGCCACATTGGGGTTGAAGAAGTAAGTGATGTCGACTTCCGGAATCGTTTTGTCTTTGGCGCTCAGACCCGCAACCGAGGTTTGGTTGCTGACGTCAAAACCAATGTCCACCATGCGTGCGCGCACCAGCCAAGGGCTTTGTTGCGCCAAGGCGCTAGCGGTGGCGAAGCCAAGGGCGGCGATAGCCAAAAGGGGTTTTTTCATGTTCTCTCCTTGCAATCCGTTGAAAATTCAACAGGCCAATTTGAGAACACTTTTAGCTACAAGGGTTTGCCCTAGATCAAAGGAGGATCGCTTGTCGCCGCCGGAGCACATGACCTCTGGAAGCGGCCATGCGTGCAAGCTCACTCCCCGCTCAATCCCCGCAGGATGGCCAGGGTCGGCGCGCTCTGGTTCATGGTGTAGAAGTGCAAGGCCGGCACGCCCGCGCACAAGAGTTGGTCGCACAAGTCCGTCACCACTTCCAGGCCAAAGGCACGAATAGAAGCCACATCGTCACCATAGGCCACCAAACGCTGGCGAATCCAGCGCGGAATTTCCGCGCCGCAGGCGTCGGAAAAACGCAGCAACTGTGAAGAACTGGTGATGGGCATGATGCCGGGCACGATGGGCACGTGCACGCCCAGTTTGTCGGCTTCGTCGACGAACCGGAAATAGGCATCACTGTTATAAAAGTACTGGGTGATGGCCGAATCCGCGCCTGCACGAACCTTGGTCACAAAAGCCTGTAAATCTGCGCTGGGCGATTTGGCTTGGGGATGCACCTCGGGATAGGCCGCCACCTCCAGGTGGAAATCCTCGCCGGTCTCCGCGCGAATGAAGGCCACCAAATCGCTCGCATACTGAAACTCGCCTCCTGCCCCGTAGCCACTGGGCAAATCGCCGCGCAAGGCGACCAAACGGCGCACCCCCATGGTTTTGAGCTGGGCCAATTGTTCGCGCACGCTCGCGCGCGTCGCGCCAATGCAGGAGAAATGGCTGGCGGCCTGCTGCCCCTCGGCCAAGATGTCGCGCACGGTGTTGAAGGTTCCCTCTTGCGTCGAGCCACCCGCGCCGTACGTGACCGAGCAAAACTCAGGCGCTAAGGCATAGAGCTCAGCGCGCGCCTGGCGCAGCTTGGTCGCCCCTTCTGGGGTCTTGGGTGGGAAGAATTCAAAGCTCAAAGGCGTTTGCATCGTCGTCTTTCTATGCCCGCTCGGGCTTGATGGCTTGGATGAAAAATTCGCGGTTGCCGTCACCCCCGGTGATCGGGCTGTCGTGCCAGCGCAGGGCCTGCAAACCTAAGCCCTCGCCTGCGCGCAAGAGGCGCGTTTGCACTTGGGCGTACAAGCTTGGATCACGCACCACGCCGCCCTTGCCCAGCTGACCGGGTTGCAATTCAAACTGCGGCTTGACCAGCATAAGCAGTGCGCCGCCGGGCTTGAGTTGCGCCACTACCGCTGGCAGCACCAAGGTGAGCGAGATGAAGGACAAGTCCCCCACCGCCAAGTCGAACCCCGCGCCAGCCATCAAGCGGGGGTCGAGCGGGGCCAAGTCGCGGGCGTTCAAACCTTCGAGCGTTCGCACCTGAGGGTGGTTTTGTAGCGCTGCCGCCAACTGGCCGTGCCCCACTTCCACGCCCACCACTTCGCGCACGCCCTGGCGCAA